>CAYUFW010000018.1:23504-49035 GCA_964443915.1 uncultured Pirellulaceae bacterium | reverse complement strand
CTCACACGATCGGCACCGCCTGTGAGCGTAGGCTGGCCGCGATCCGGCAGGGGCTACCCACAGGATCGCGACCACGCCATTTCCGCCCCCGTGGCCCGCCGTTCGCCCGTGTCGCGTTCACGGGGGGAAGTCGCGGCTGTGTGGCCAGTGGCCCCGGCGTCTCGACGTGGGCACGGGTGGGCAGCCGCTGGCCGCAATGGCGTCTGTGGCCAACGGCCCGGCGTCGCGACACGGGCAAGGACGACGTGGCTGTGGGCTCACAATCGTCACCATCGACCTGAACCGGATGATTGTGGCAAATCGACGCTGGTCCGGAGGTCGAATCGTGGCCCCGAGAAGCGAACTTCCTTCTACCTGAAAACGGCCACCTATACTTCATGAGGAGCACCACAGCTTGAACCGCCGTCCAGTAGAGCGCCATGCACCAGATCGACATCAGACGCATAGGCGAACATTGCGTCCGTTGTATTGTCAACCGAGAACCCGAATCTTCTGCCCGACATTCTGGAACGGGAGGGACGTGGGACCGCGCGCGGAACTCGCGATTGTACGCCCGTCTGCAACTTGGGCTGAAGGACATCGGCAGGGCGTGCGCAAACCGATCAGCGGTTGCCCACTGAGGTTCCTTGAGAGGGCCCTTAATGTTTCCCAGATTTGACCTGACCGGTCAGCGTTACGGCCGGTGGACGGTGCTGCGTTATGCCGGCACGCGAGGCCCGAAGCACATGTGGCTCTGCCGCTGCGAATGTGGGGGCGAGCACGAGATCGAGGCGAGCAACTTGCGCGGTGGGCGGAGCATCCAGTGCCGTGCCTGTAGTCACCGCTGTCTGGTCATCACTCACGGGGGCGTGAGCCGGACCACAGCAGAGTGGGCGCAGGTGATTGGCGTAAGCAAAAACACCCTCCACCGTCGGCTGAAGTGTTACCCGGTTGAGATTGCGCTGCAAGTGAGGCTTCCTCCGCCAGAGGCGGGAAAAACTGGACATTTCATCACATACCGCGGCACCACCCTCAACATCGCCGGGTGGGCCATCCGTCTCGGACTGACGAGACAAGCGATGGCGCACAGACTGTCGTGGATGTCCGTGGAAGAGGCGCTGACGAAACCCGCCATGAAAACAAGGCCGCGGACGACAAGACGTAAGTCAAGTGTGGTCCACAGGGACGGACGCTGAGCGTCAGCCGCCCGGCCGCGATCCGGCAGGTGATGGCCCCCCCCGGTGGCCCGCCGTTCGCCCGTGCCGCGTTCACGGGCGGAAGTGGCCTGTGGCCTGGCGTCGCGACGTAGCCGCCTGCCCGCGATCGCCCGCATGGACAGATTCTCCATGTGAACTGCCATCGGGCCCGGCAGCGCCTTTTTCCAAGCCCAGCGGACAGCGTCTCCGTTCTGGCTAGGCGGTGTTCGCTGAGCAATCGTCTCGGCCAGTTCCATAAACCGGCAAAAGCCGTTGGCCAGTCGAATTTGCTCGGGGGTGTCACAATGGGGCATGAACAACGCAGGCGAACCGACCAGCACGGCTTGGCAGCGAGCCCGGCTCGTTGCGACATTCATTCGGTTACGACTGAACAGGAATCCCATGCCGCGCGGTGCATCAATGGCCGAGGAACTGGCCATCGAATAGATCACGACGGGGGCCTCCTGCCCCTGAGACTTGTCCACGGTTCCCACGCGGGCGCCGCTTGGCAGGGCCGCTCGCAGGGCGCTCCCTGCTGTTCGGTACGACGCAGATCCTCATTTCCGGAGGGCGGTACTTCCGTTTCCCGTAGGGTTCGCACCAAGTTCCTGATCCCTGCCCAATCGCTTGCCACACGCTCTTCAGTTCGGCGTGATGCACGGCGCAGACCATCCTGGCCCACCGGTTCTACGGCGCTTTCGAGTCACGAATTCTCGGCTTCGATCCAAGATTTCGCGAACTCGGCTGCGGCCATGCGTAACGGAGCAGCAGTTTGAGGTGGCCTGCTTTTCAAGCTTGGACTTTTGAGCGAGAATGCGGTTGCCGCTTATCCCGACCGTTTCGAGGACCGGCTTCGATACTCTCCCGCGATATTCAGCGGACGGCGAATACGAAGCGGCCCCCGTTTGCATTTCGCCTTGGGCTGGAAGTCCATTGGGTCTTCTTGCGGGGGGAGGGTGAGACGATGAAATCCATCGGAAGACTTGCTGTCGCATCGGCGGTCCTGTGCTTGCTGGGGGCAGTGACGCCCGTCGGTCAGGACGCTTGTGGCCAGTTCAAACAAGGGGCGGAATGGACGGCCACGGACGCGGTCCGCACCGTCGAAGTGACTCTTTCGGTTGGTGACGGCACCGACTTGGACGAACCTTTGGCACTGGATCTGGGGCTAGGCTTTCCCTTCTGGCTTCATCCGGTAGGCCGCGTGGATCAATTGCCGTCGTTCGGCGCCGTGCCCCAGGAATCGGAGGCGGCGCTAACCGTTTCGGCTGGGCAGTCCGCAACGTTCACGTTCCGTGCCGAGGGCGAGGACGGACAGGATCGGCTTCGGACCAGCAGCCAACTGCTGTCCGACGTCCTCGTTTCCGACATTTCGCGGATCGCGTTTCAAGGCACGGGCACCCGGCCGTGGAGACTCGCCGGTTACTCGATTCGCGTCAACGGCAAGCTGCTGGCCGCCAACGACAAGGTGGACGTCTGCCCGGCGGAATCGCTTTCGCAGGGTACCGGCCAAGAACCTGCTGGCGCTGAGGCCGCCGATGCGCCGCCGGTTCCGGTGCTTCAAGCTCGACTGCTGGAACTGGTGCAACTGGCCGCCGACATCCGGATGATTGGCGAGGCAGGCTTCGGCACCGAGACCGATCGGCAAGCGCTGGCTCAAATCGAGCAGCAGATCGCCGAACTCAAGCAGCAGTTGGCCGCTGCCGCACCGCCCGGCGCGCCCCGCATCCTGTACGAGGAAGCGCAGTTCAAACCTTGGGGGCGCGACGGGGAAGCGATCGAGTCGCTGTCGGTCACCGTTTCCACACGTCCGGTTGCATCGGCCGCGACATGCAACGACGTGTATTTTGGCGTGGGCGGCCACAAGTTCCTGCTCTACTCGAAAGCCGATCCGCCGGTCATCGGCATGGGGCCGCGAAAATTTGAGTTGGATCTCCGGCGCGTGCCTCTCGACCCGTCGGATTTCCGCGGATTTTCGCTGGGGATGCTCGCCCATCCGGAACCGCAGTCCGACGGCGCTGACGAGTGGCTGGTCGACCGCGTCGAAGTCCGGCGTGGCGAGACGGTCGTCTACGACAGCGACGGCTACGAGATGGACAAGCTGTCCTTGGCGGCGATCCGGTTGACTCCGCCGGTCTGGTTGGACGAGCAAGGCAAACGCTGCGGCATCGAAGAACGATCGCCGCGCGAGGTTCCGGTCTGGCGGCCGGGCGGGTCGCAGGGACTGGACCCGGAAACGCTCAAGCCGCTGCCTGACCAGGTCGAACCGTCGGAACCAGACACGCCCCCGCTGATCGTTGCCGCCGGCTATGTGATGCATAAGGACGCGACCAGTTCGACCGGGTATCGGGGCATTCGGGGCGTCGAGGTGATCCTGAACGCGCCGTCTGCCGTGTATTCGGCCGTCACCAATCAACGCGGCGCTTTCGAGCTGAAAGCGCCGGTCGGAGAGTACCTGGTCGATCTCGACCTGGACGCCTCGTGGGAACCCGTGCTCGACATCCCGTGGACCGTGACCGAGGGAATGCAGCCGAAGTTCTTTGTCGTGCAGCGGGCCGAGGCCGCGGCGGTGCAAGTCACCGGTCGCGTTGTCGCGGCCAACGCGGGCGGCGGGTTGCAGGGAGTTGCCGGCGCTCAGGTGGACTGGCTGCGAGCGGCCAGCGGCGGCGCGTACGTGGTCGTCCAGCAAGTGACGACCGATGCCCAGGGCCGCTTCCGCGTGGAAATCCCCGGCGGCGACTATGCCGTCGAAACCCAGGCCCAGGGATATCGCCCCAGTCCGACCTATCTGGTCCAAGTGCGGCCCGGCATGTCGGAACTGGAAATCGAGTTGCGTCCGGACATCGCTCCTCAGCCGAATCCGCCCCCCAATCCGAATCCGAATCCTTGGCCTAACCCGAACCCAAACCCGTGGCCGATTCCGAATCCCAATCCTTGGCCCAATCCAAATCCAAACCCCTGGCCGAATCCGAACCCGTGGCCTGTTCCCAATCAAGTTTTCTTGCAGGTGCAGGTTCTGAAAATCGTCCAGGGCAACGCCGTTGCGTGTCCGGGCGCTCAGGTTCAGTGCGGCCAGTTCAACCAGCCCACCGATCCCCAAGGGTTGGCGTCCTTCGCGCAAGGGCTGCAAGTCAACTCGAACTACAACATCCAGGCCACGCTGGCGGGCTTCCAGCCGGGATTCGCCCAGATCCAGACGCTGCCGGGGATGAACTTCGCTTCGATTACCTTGCAGCCCCAGGCCCCTCTCGCCGATACCCTACCGCTCGATATCTTCGTCCAGCGCGGCGATGTCGCCCCGCCTGTCGCACTGGCCGGGGCGCGAGTGTTCGTCTACAAGATTCGGCAAGGAGTTCGCGGCCGATTCGAGTCCGCGACGGACGGCCAGGGCAAAGCCCATTTCGATCTGTCCGACGGACCGGGCAAGTATGTGGCCGTGGCCAGCGCCGCAACGTACGCGCCCGGCGAAACGGAAGTCAACGTCCGGCCGGGGCAAGCGAATCAAGGCACGATCGTCTTGCGTCCGCCAGGCGCCGACGAACCGGCGACGATGCTGGAGGTGACGGTGCTCGGACCGGAGGGAAAGGCACTCGTGCCCCTGGAAAAGGCGCGGGTCTTTGTAGTTCCGGATGAGAGCCCGGACGCAAGGCGACTCGAGACAGCCACCGATGCCAACGGAGTGGCCCGCTTGGCACTGCCCAAGGCCGGCAAGTATGTGGTGACCGTCAGCGCCGACGGCCATGAACCCGGCGAGACGCGCATCCAGGCGCAGGGCGGCGTCCTCAACGAATGCCTGCTGGTGCTCGCGAAGAAATTCGCCCCGATTCGATTGACCGCCCAGGTGTTCCGCACCGAGGGCAAAGGGCGCTGGCCGCTGCCCGGCGCGCGCGTGCTGGCCGTCAAGGACGACCGATCGGGCGCGCAGCGGTCGATCGCCATGACGGGTCCGGATGGTACAGCAGAGCTTACCCTGCACGACGGCGAAGCGACCTATCTGGCCGTCGCTGCCAAACCCGGGTTTCGACCGGACGCGCGGAACGTCACCGTCGCGGAAGACAGCGAGAACCGCGTCTTTCTCTACCTTGCCACGCTGCCGGACGATGCGGGGCCGGTCGTGCCGTGGCCGACCGACGACACTCCCGTGTCCGTGCCCGTCCCTGTGCCCGTTCCGCCCGTCCCCGTCCCGGTTCCGCCCAAGCCGGTTCCGCCGAAGCCCGATCCCGTTCCGCTGGTCGACGAACCCGCGGTGTCTGTGCCTGTCGTGGTTTACGAAGAGATGGGCGGTCGGCGTCAACCCGTGCCCGAGGTGCGAGTCTTGCTCAAACCTCTGAAGGGCGACGTGCGCGACATTCGCAGCGGCCAGACGGACGCGCAGGGACGCGTCGAGCTTCAGGGCTCCGCCGGCGAATATGTGTTGGTCGCCTCGAAAGCCGGCTACAAGACTGTGGGCAAGGAGGTCGCGATCCAGGCCGGAGCGGCGCGGATCAGCGAGATCCTGATCATGCGCGAGGGTTCCGAGCCGACTCAGCCGACCGTCACCGGCTGTTCGTTCGACGGCCTGTGGGACGTCTGCTGGTACAACAACGTCGAAGGCACAGGCGAAGCGACGGAGAAGGTCCGCATGAAGGTCGTCGTGGAACGCGGCAAGGCGACCGGCGACATGCGCAACTTCGACGGCCAGTGGGAACACTACTGCTCGGGTCCACTGAGCGACGACGGTCAGGTCTGGAACGCCCAGAACGTGATCGCCGGCCAGGTGGCCATCCAGTACGACGACGTGCGTTTCGTCACCGATTGCAACCACTTCCGCGGCAAGTGGAGCAGCGCGCCGCCGAAGAAAGACCTCGCGTGGGTTGGCGTGCGCGTCACCGACCAACCCGACGTCACGCCCAAGCCGCCTCTCGAAGCGACGCCGGAGCCCGTGGCAGGCAAGACCAAGCCGCCTGCGATCGTCAGCGGCAGTCTGCCGTTGGCGGGCATGTCGCACGACCTCGGTCTGCGCGTGGCACCCGGCGCGAGCATTGATTTCTGGGTCAATCTGTCGAACGCCAACCCGTTCGAGGCCCGCTTGGCCCGTGGCGATCGGAGCGTCACGGTCAGCGAACGCTCCGAGGCTGTGACGCGCAAGACCGGTCCCGGGGGACGGACTTGGGTCGGCGGGCCGACGGAGCGGCGAGTCTTCACGGCGCGCGTCGCCCCGGATGCCCGCGGAACGCTGACCTTGGTCTTCGAATTGAAACGACCCTGGGAGGCGCAGGCCTCGAACGTCTACACGGTGCGGTTGCAGGTGGTCGAAGACGGAACCAGGATAACTCTCGACGAACTGATCGAACTGTGGGGCGTCGAACTCGTGCAACTGCACTGCAACGCGCAGAGCATGCGCCAGGAGTTCCACTACCATCCGCTCCATCAGGACGGCTTTCCCATCTGCAATGCCGACCGTGTCCACAGAGACTGCCAGACGCGGATGGTGGCGATCTACAGCGAGTTGAATCAGAAGGAGAAATGGGGTCTGAGCGACGAGCAACTGAAGAAAGCCGCCTGGGCGTGGATGTGCCTCTGTGCGCGTCTGCCCGACGATAAACCCGACAAATGCGGCTGTTACCACGAAGTGCCGTCGAACACGCACACAGGCTGGTAGCCGGGCGACGTTTATGCCCCCCGGTAACACAGGCCACCAACCTGTGACCACGGCAATCCCTGAAAACCACATCCAGCCCCCGTGAATCACGAAACGGGAACGGCCGCCCATCAAGTCGGTCCCCGTCGGGGTCCAGCCCGTCGAGGTAGAGCAAGTCGATCTTCTGTGGAAACGTATCCAGGAAGCGGATGCCATCGCCGTTGATGCAACTGACGCGCGGATACCTGTCTTCCAGACGGCCGGCCGTGAGCTGCGTCGCACGCATGTCCACGTCGACCGACCAGATGTCGAGGCCGGACTCAGCCCACGCCAACGTGCTGTGGCCATCGCTCTGCTGTCCGCCGGTGTCGCGAATACTGCCGATCTCCACGATCGTGTGGCCGCCCATGCGGCGTACCAGCTCGATCCGGCAGCCGGACGCTCACACGAGAGGCACCGCCTGTGAGCGTCAGCCGCTTGGCCGCGATCCGGCAGGTGCTGGCCGACGGGATCGCAGCCCCGCCGCCCCCGCGGCCCGCCGTTCGCCCGTGCCGCGTTCACGGGCGGAAGTCGCGTCCCTGTGGCCAACGGACCGGCGTTGCGACGTGGGCACGGGGAACACGCCTGCCTGGTAGGTCCCTTGCGACTGCCTTGGGTTGCTGCCACACTTGGCGAAGTGGAATCGGTTATTGAGTGAGCTTGGCGAGAACGGAGTTAACCAGTGGGAGCCATTGCGAACGCCATCGTGGCTTACGCCCAGCCGTTGCTCGATCAGACCAACGGGGATGTAGACCAGATGAACCGGGCGATGATGCTCGGACAAATGTGCTGGAACTTGGCGCTCTTGCCGGAGGAACGGCGGGATGCAGCCATCGATGAGATGCAACCTGCCCTGAACATGACGGATGGTGAGTTCGCCGAATTCCGGCAGCAACTCGTCCTTCCCATGATCCAGCGTCACCACGAGATGTTCCCCGCAATGCACGCACGTGCCCAGCAAAGGTCCAAGCCGGCCGGTGCCGTGTTTTCACCGACGGAGGACCGCCCGGCGGCGAGGCGGAATGATCCTTGTCCGTGCGGGAGTGGACGCAAATACAAGCGGTGTTGCGGGCGGAAATGATCGCCACGGCGAGACATCCGACGAACCGCACACGCGCCGCACGTAACCGGCAGTCGCCCGGTCGCGATACGTCCGCTGCCGTCCCGCCGTTCGCCTGTGCCGCGTTCACGGGCTTTGTCGCCTGTGGCCCCGCGTCGCGACGTGGGCGACGTGGCCGCTGGCCGCGATCCGGCAGCCGGACGCTCACACGAGAGGCACCGCCTGTGAGCGTCAGCCGCTTGGCCGCGATCCGGCAGGTGCTGGCCGACGATGCTACGCTGCCCACGGAACACCCCGGCGTCGCGACGTGGGCACGGGGTGTCCACAGGCGTCGGGCCAAGCCACCATCCCTGTCAATCTGGGCTGTTAAACAGCGTCTCCTCGAAAAGACCTTGGGCTGTTAACACAGAACCGAGAGAGCGCGAGAGCTTTGCCCCTATCGTGGGTGGGATGCCACATTCCGGACAGATCGGTCGAGTTCTCTTGCGACAAAAGAGAGCTTGGCATCCTTTACTGCCGTCGTCGCAAATCCCTTTGTGGCATAGGGATATACGGACAGAGCCGAGAGCGGTTTGGGTGCGTTAACCCGCGGGTCGCGGATTTCGGATTTGCGGAAATTAGCTCCCCGTGCACAACCCTCTTCGAACAAACTCGCGCGCGAGCCGATGACCGAAGCCGTTGAATCGGCATGACTTGGCGATTCAGAGTTGCTTTCGATGACGCCAAACCGAAAGCAACCTTCTACGAAACCGGCACTCGTCCGGTTAACAGAAATGCGAGCGCGCGTGTTAACCCACGCCCAAATATTTCGCGCGCTCGAAACCGGCGCCACGGGGTTAACAG
Organism: uncultured Pirellulaceae bacterium; assembly: GCA_964443915.1. Lineage (GTDB taxonomy): Bacteria > Planctomycetota > Planctomycetia > Pirellulales > Pirellulaceae > Anammoximicrobium. The sequence continues at coordinate 40,301 of CAYUFW010000018.1, read as the reverse complement.
CTTGCGCGAGCGCGCTCTCGGCGCCCGGCCTCCGCGAATTATCCTGGAACGCTCCGACGGCCCACGCTGCACCGGTGTGCAGAAATTAGGTCGCCCGGATTTTCCCAGGATTCGCAGCATTCTACAGGCCATGAAGAACCCGTACCACGCCCTGCTGATGTTGATCGCCGGCGCCACGCAGAAGGAGTTGGCGGCCCACATCCGCTACCTGAAGATCGAACTCGAGATCGCCCGCGCCAAGCTGCCCAAGCGAGTCACCTTCACCCCGCAGGAACGCAACCGCCTAATCAAGTTCGGCGCCAAGCTCGGCCGCGCGCTCGACAAGCTGGTGACGATCGTCCACCCGGACACGCTGCGCCGCTGGATTCGGGAGTCGAAGAAACCCGCCAAGAAGGAACCGGCCAAACGCGGCCGCCGTCGGACCGCGGAAGACATCCGCAAACTGATCATCAAGCTGGCCAAGGAGAACGAGTGGGGGTACACCCGGATACTCGGCGAACTTCGAAAGCTCAGCATCAAGTCGGTCTCGCGGAACACGGTCAAGAAGATCCTGAAGGAGAACGGCCTGGACCCAGGTCCCCAGCCCTGGCTATCCCTGCTCATCGACTACTACAACCGCATGGTCGTCGGCTTCTGCCTGGGGTTCGAGCCGCCGTCGTACGCCGTGATCATGGAGGCCCTGCGGCATGCCATCCTGCCGAAGTCCTATCTCAGAGAACGGTACCCGCGAGTCCAGGGTACGTGGCCCTGCTTTGGTCTTCCCGAAAAGCTCGTCTCCGACCGCGGGCCCGACCTGACCAGCAAGGACCTGGAGGATGCCGCCTTTCAACTGGGCATCGAGCTGGACTTCAACCCGCCGCGGACGCCACACTTCAAAGGCACCGTGTGGTCATTCTTCGACGGGCTGAATGACCAGCTGGCTTCAGCCCTTCCCGGACGGACGTTTCGCAGTTGGGTTGAGCGGGCCGACTACCGACCCGACGATGGACCGCTCATCACGTACGAAGCCCTGCTGGAAGTCATCCACATCCATCTGGTCGATGTGTACGCAGCCAGCAAGCATCCGACGGCTCGCCGACGCCATGTCGCCGTGCATTCTGTTCTGCGACGAAGTGGAGAAAGCGTTGAGCGGCGTAGCCAACTCGGGGCAGACTGACTCCGGTGTGTCCGCACGGCTCTTTGGCTCGCTGCTCACGTGGATGAATGATCACACATCGGACGCGTACCTCGTGGCCACGTGCAAGCGAAAGGTCGTGATCGAAGACGAGCTGCTGGCCCAGACCGACTTGGGCCGCCAGATCCTGAAGCTGCGCGCCGAGCGCGAGAGCCTCTTGGACGCGATTTGGCTCGCGACTTCGCCGCGGCAGGTCAAGGACCTCTGGTCCAAAGTGGCGGAGCTGCTGGGCGATGAGCCAACCCAGTTGGAGCGCGACGCTCTGGCCATCCCGCCGGTGCCCGACGAGTAGCGGGCCCTGCCGTCGATCGAACCCTCTGGCTGATCAGAAACTCGAAGGAGACCCCATGGAAGCCCTGATCGTCTTGGCCGTCGTCGCCTGGCTGGCCTACGCTTGCTACCGCTCCGGCAAACGTACCGGCAGTATCCGCGGATTCAATGTCGGCCGACACGGCCGGCGTTGGCGCCGCCGGTAGCCGCGTGCGCGACGTTTCGTCCGCCCGTCATCACGCCCATGAAGAGTGCGCCACAAGATTCCCGGCTGGGCCGCCTGCGGGCGGCCCAGCTCGTTCTTTTTCTTTAGATATCAGCCGCTCCGATGCCGCCCCTGGCTCCGTGGGCTACAGAGAGGTCCGGCTCGTCCGTAACAACCAGCCCACGCGTGTCCGGCATGATTCCCCCCGAAAGGTATGGAGGGTTGACAATTTCAAAGTGAAAAGCTTGACAGTGAAAAGTCAAATTTTGACAACATTAGTGTCCCACACCACCAGGCGCAACTACACGTCCAGGTTGCGGACTTCCAGGGCGTGTTTTTCGATGAACTCGCGGCGGGGTTCGACTTTTTCGCCCATGAGGATGCGGAACATGTCGTCGGCGGCGCCGGCGTCGCGCATGGTGACTTGGATCAAGGTGCGGTGGGCGGGGTCCAGGGTGGTTTCCCGCAACTCCTCGGCGTTCATTTCCCCGAGGCCCTTGAAGCGGGTGACTTGCAGTCCCTTTTCGCCGGCGGCCCGGATGGCGGGCAACAACTCGCGGAGGTCTCCCAGCGGAATTTCGCTCTCGCCGCGGCGGAGGACGTAGCGGGGCGTTTCGACGCCGGTGCGTTCCTGGGGGATCAAGGACTGGATGTCGAAGCCGAAGTCCGCCAGATCCTTGAGCCCGGCGTTGACGGTGCGGACTTCGTGCAATTCGGTGATGTGCAACTGGGGTGCATGGTGGCCGTTGCCGTTGGTGCCGGGCGCCGCCTCGTCGCCGACCGGCAATTCGTCGCCGACTTCCTGCTCCTGCTGCCGCAAGAACTCGTCCAGTTGTTCGCGCGACGTGAACCACTGTTCGTTGCGGCCGTAGAAGACGTGGAAGACTGGCAGACGGCCGGTTTGCAGGTCCATCCGCTCGGCGTGGATCTTCAGGCTGATGCCGCGGCGCTCCAGCGCGGTGAGGGCTTCCTCCATGGCGGCCAGCGTATACGACAACCGCTGCATGGTCTCACCTTCGATCCGCCGCCCGTCGCCGGGTTCCAGGCTGGCGTTGGTCAGGCCTTTTTCCAGCAGTTGGGCCTTCATCTCTTCTTCGGTCTGGACGTAGTACGTGTCGTGTTTGGAACGGACGCGGAACAGGGGTGGCTGGGCGACGTACACGTGTCCCTCGGAGACCAGCTGGTACATCTGGCGATAGAAGAAGCACAACAGCAGCGTGCGGATGTGCGAGCCGTCGACGTCGGCGTCGCTCATGATGATGATTTTGTTGTAGCGGCGTCTGGCGATGTCCTGCTCGTCGCCGATGCCGATGCCGATGGCCTGGATCATGCTCTGGACTTCTTCGTTGGCCAGCACCTTGTCTTCGCGGGACTTGTAGGCGTTGATGATCTTGCCGCGCAACGGCAGAATGGCCTGGAAATCCCGCAGCCGGCCGCCTTCGGCGCTGCCGCCGGCCGAATCGCCCTCGACCAGGTACAACTCACACTTCTCCATCTCTCTGCTGATGCAGTCACGGAGCTTGCCGGGCAGGCCGCCGCCGCCAAGCACGGTCTTGCGTTTGCGGAGCATGTCCTTGGCCTTACGGGCGGCTTCGCGGGCTTCGGCCGCCAGGACGCCTTTGCGGACCAGCGTCTTGGCGGTCTTCGGGTTTTCCTCCAGGTACTGGGCCAAGGCATCCCCAATGGCCGAGTTGATGATGCCCTCGACCTCGCCGTTGCCCAGCTTGGTCTTGGTCTGGCCTTCGAACTGCGGGTGCGGGACGCGCACGGAGATGATGGCCGTGAGCCCTTCACGGAAGTCGTCGCCGGAGGGCGTCAGGTCCTTGAACAGGTTTTCTTTCTTGCCGTAGTTGTTCAAAGAACGGGTCAGCGCCGAGCGGAAGCCGGACACGTGCGTGCCGCCTTCGATGGTGCTGATGTTGTTCACGTAGGAGTGGACGTTCTCCGTGTACTCCGTCGTGTACTGCATGGCGACTTCATAGCCCACGCCTTCGACTTCGCCGGAGAAGAAGATGACGTCGCGGTGCAGTGGATCGCTGGTGCGGTTCAGGTGTTCGACGTACTCGACGATGCCCCGCTGGAAGAAGAACTCTTCGCCTTCGTTCACCCGTTCGTCGCGGAAGCGGATGCGGACGCCGGAGTTCAAGAAGGCCAACTCTTGAAGCCGCTTGTACAGCGTATCGAAGACGTACTTGGTGGCTTGAAACACCGTGGCGTCGGCCTTGAACGTCGTCTTTGTGCCGCGTTTCTTGGTCGTGCCGATGCGTTTGACCGGGCCGGTGGGGATGCCGCGTTCGTATTCCTGCTGGTAGACGTGCCCCTCGCGGTTAACCTCGACTTCGCACCACTGGGACAGGAAGTTAACCACGGTCACACCGACGCCGTGCAGACCGCCGGAGGTTTGGTAGGCGCCTTTCTCGAACTTGCCACCGAATTTCAGGACGCACATCACGCCTTCGAGCGTGGACATCTCGCGGCCCATTTCCTTGGACAACTGCTCGTGGGCTTCCACGGGAATCCCGCGACCGTCGTCCTCGACCGTCACCGAGCCGTCCGTGTTGACCGTGACGCTGATGTTCTTGGCAAAGCCCGCCATGGCTTCGTCGATCGAGTTGTCGACCACTTCGTAGACCAAGTGATGCAACCCGCGAGCGGTCACGTCGCCGATGTACATGGCCGGGCGCTTGCGCACGTGTTCCCAGTCGGACAGGTGCTGCAAGTCCTCGGAACCGTAGTCTTCGTCGCCACGCTGGAGGATAAACTCGGGAGTGGTGAGTGTCTGCGGTGCGGGTTGGCTTTCGCCGGGTTTCTCGTCCGTCATGTGCTTGTCCATCCGTGAATCGAGAGATTCCACCACGTCAGCGTCCTTGGTCACGCGACGCGCGATGATGTAGGGTAGGTCGAGTCTTCCCGGCCCACCGGAAATTGGTCAAACTGCTGGTGGGCCTCGAACACTCGACCCACCCTACTTGATTACACCTAGTCCACCGGACCGATGCGAAATCGCACGTCCCGGATTTTCGAATCAGGCGTCAGTCTTGTCAGCTCTGCGATCAACTGCTTCTTGCGAAACGTTAATTCCTGCAGTACGGCCGAGTTGCGGGCAAACACTTCCAAGACCCCGCGGCGGATGTTGCCAGCCACCGAGTGGCTCGCCAGGGAGGAGCCTGCGGCGGCACGCCAAGCGTCGGCACATGCGGCCGACGACTGCAATTGGGCATAGCCGCGGCGAGCCATCAGTTCGTTGACGACATCGGCCATCCGCTTCGGTCCGGCCCGGTAGCGCTGACGGCTGCTGATGTCGTCGCAGATGGCCCGGAGTTCTTCGTCCTCGGTCGGCATCTTGGGCTCCCGTCGCGCTCCCCGTCGGTTCGCGGTTAACGACATTCCTGGCCTCATCAGCCTCGGTCACGGGCCAGGGGCATGACGACGTAGCCGTAGCCATCGTCCGTCAGGAACAAGGCGGCGGACTCTTCGTTTTCGATTTCGATTGTGAACGTCTTTTCCTGGTCCAGGGCCCGCAGGAAATCGGACACAAAGCGGTGATCCATGGTGACTCCGAGCGATTCCCCCTCGTACGGAATGGGCAATTCCACCTGGGACTCGCCGACCTCGGCTGCGCTGGCTACGAGCACCAACTTGCCATCGCCGAACTGGAAGTCGATACCCCGGCTTTCTTCGTCGGTAACGATGGCTGCTTGACGCAACGCAGAATAAACGGGCCCCACTTGGACGTCGATCCGCACCGCCTGGGTGCGTTGCGGAAACACGTCCCGCCACTTGGGAAAGCGTCCTTCGACGAGTCGCGAATAGATGGTCGCCTTGGGAGTCCGGATCAGCACGTCATTCGGGCGGGCGGCGACTTCGATTTCGGCCTCCGTGTCCGTCAGCGCCCTTTCGATCAACTGCATCGACCGGTGCGGAACGATCGTCATCGTTTCGCTCGTGGTGGCATGACCGGCGACCGCCTGGGCGGGCCCTTCCATCTTGGCCAGCCGGCGTCCATCCGTGGCTACGGCCGTGATCTTGTCGGCTTCCATCTCCAGCAGGACGCCGCCCAAAGCATAGCGGCTGCTCTCCGTGTCCGTTGCGAACAGCGTGCGATGGATTAGTTCTTTGAACAGCCGGGCGGAGACCTTGTGGTACTTCTCTTCCTCAAACTCAACGACGGCGGGGAATTCGTCGGGGTTCTGGGCCGGCAGCTTGAACCGGCTACGGTCGCCGCGAACCAGCACGCCCTTGTCATCGGCCTCCAGGCGCAACTTTTCGTCGGTGCTTTCCCGAAGGATCGACCCAAATCGACTCACCGGCAGCACGACACTGCCGGGCGCTTCGACCTCCAGGCCTTCCACTTGGATGCGAATCCCCATCTCCAAGTCGGTGGCCATGAAGGCCGCACTCTGTTCTTGCACTTCGAGTTTTACATTTTGCAGGATCGTCTTCGGGCTTCGCGCCGGTGCGACTAGTGCTGCCGTCTGAAAGGCTGACCACAACAATTCACGGTTACAACTGATCTTCATAGTTCCAGGCCTCTGCGCTCGTAGTTACGGTTGCGACTCTTTTTCTTTCTATGATTTGTCTCTTTATCGTAATAGTACTGTTACGGCCTCATCCGTTCACAGACCGGCGGTGATGTGAGCTAAGTCTTCTTTCGGCAAGCAGTTCACAATCAACCCGCGCTTGAGGAAAACGTGTCGAAACGCTGTCGGCGGGATGTTGTTGGCTGGTTGCCAAGCGTCGATCGAACTGGAGCGGTGAACGGTCGTTTCCGGAGCAGCCGACAACCAGCGACGTTCGTCGACATTGATTTGACGCGTTTTCCACAGGCGACAAAAACAAACCTCCGTGTTCCATGGGCCGTAGGTCCAATCTTCGATTGGGCACGGCCAACAAGTAGGCCGTGCCGCAGGCAGGCCGCGCCACACGATGTTTCCTGTTCAATTGGGGGTTAGTTCGGTTCTCAAATCTTCCACAGCCTGCCGGATGGACGGGTCTTCCTCGATCAGGGATTCCGTTTTGCGGCAGGCGTGGAGAACCGTCGTGTGGTCGCGATTCCCAAAATGGCGTCCGACGGTTTCCAGACTGCTGGCGGTCAGTTGGCGGGCCAGGAACATCGCCACTCCGCGGGCCCGCACGACGCGCTGTTGGCGAGTCTTGCCTCTGAGGTCCGTGGACTTCAGGCGGAAGTACTTCGAGACGCGTTTGGTGATCGATTGAAGTTGTGGTTCCTGATTGTCGTCCGGAGCTTGCAGACAGCGTCTCAGGTCGTGTTCGCTGATCGACGCGTGTCTGTTGAACGGGAATTGCTCCAAACGCAACAGGGTCTGCAGCAAGCGTGGTACGGTAGCGGGCTTCAAGACGTCGGTGAGCGCGTCGGAGGCGACGAGGTCAACGACGCGAGCCGGCAGGGAAATGCTGCGGGCGGACGCGAGGGAGCGGAGAATGAGCCGGCGGGCGGCAGGACCTGGCGGATGCAGAGGCACGGTCAAGCCTGCGGACAGACGGCTGGCCAGCGTAGGCAACAAGACGGCGGTGTCCGTCGGCGGTTGCGGGAGCGTGACGATCACCCGCTGGTGACGGACGAGCAGGGCATCCAAGGTCCGGCCAAGTTCGTTTTGGGCCGATGTCTTCTCGCCGATCTCGTGCAAATCATCGATGACGATAAGACCTGCGCGGCGGTATTTCAACCGCAGATCGGCAACGGAGTCAGTCTCGACCGCGTGAGCGTATTCGCGGGCGAAATCGGCGCCCGTCGTTAGGACCATGCGAGCGGCCTTGTTGTCGCGTTTCCAACGCGTGGCAATCAATTGTACGAGCAGCGACTTGCCAGTACCCGTCGGTCCAAAGAAGACGATCGGGTTGAATTTGGGCTGCTCCTGAAAGACGTTCTCCAAAGCGACCGGGACAAGAGAATTCTCCGCGCCACCGATGTACTCCGTGAGTGTCGGTACAGGTGCATTCTTCCACGCGCACCGTGTCGTGTCGCCGGACGCAAACTTAATCGAGAAGACTCTGCCGACCATCTGGCTGCCGCGTTGGCTTTCTGCTGACGAAACACTCCCCACACAAGCCGCAAATTATAATCTTTTTTGCGTTTATGACGAGATGAGGTGCGGCCAGACTTCGTAGGGAATGGCTGAACATCGGTGTTCGGAAGTTGGTCGCCGCCGTGAGGTCACCGGGAGTGCGAAAAACGTCTTACGAAACAGCCGTTGAACCGTAAGTCTAGTCTGGTAAAGAAGATGCGATGAGCAGGATCAACAATGCCCGGCAGGGATGGATTTGGAGCAGACCCAGTCGGAGCGATCGGGAGACCTTGCGATCCGATGAAATAGTTGGGTTAACGTATTTCGAGTTCGGCCAGCAGTCGTTCCGCGCGCCTTCGTTCTCGCCAGCGGCGAATGCCTTTGACGGGCCAAAGTTCTTGCCAAGCCATGATCAGGGCGCCTTTGAGCGAGGGTCGGAAGCTCCCGGAGTTTTCGGCCAGATAGCCCGTCCCGACTTGATCGCGGAAAGTCTCTTCCAGCACCGCCTTGGCGACGTATTGCAGGGCGTCGCCGCCATACTCGGCATCCAGGCGGTTTACAGGCTGGCCGCGTTGGCGGAACCGTTCGCTGAGCTGTTGATGCAGGCCGTACAGCCGGTGGATATCGCGGATTTGCCAGAACTTGGTGGTGAATTCACCGGGCATCCGCTTGAACGCACTGAGTTCGGCCGAGTTGTTGGTCTGGACCACGACACCGTCGTCGAAGCGGCGAACGAACTCGACGTAACTCGTTTTCAATTCGCCGCCTGCGCCCCCCTGGGCCACGATGATAGCGGACATCGCCATGTCCGAATTGGTCCGATTCGTGTACATGGCGAACAGCGTCTTGACGTTGGGAACCAAGTCCGGCAGCAGCATCGTGCCCACGAGTTCGAATCCCTCGGCAGTCAGTCCGCGATAGGCTTCGGCCAAGTAGTTTCGCGCTTCGGCAGGCAAAGGATGCACCCGCGGATCCACGGCGATCACGGTCGGCGGCATACGGAATCGCAACGTGCAGAAGATCAGGATGGGGCCGAGCACGTAGGGGATGAGCAAAATGCACAGGGCAATCCCAGCCAAGGTGTAGAGCCATTCGGGAATCATGGGGCACTCCTTGAAACGAGTAACGGCCTCAGGAACCGTCCCGTATAATTGTCCTCCAAGGCTGCGACCTGCTCCGGCGTCCCCTCGGCGACCACGCGGCCACCTGCGTCGCCGCCCTCCGGGCCGAGGTCGATGAGCCAGTCAGCGCACTTGATTACTTCCAGGTTGTGCTCGATCACGATTACCGTGTTGCCGCGATCGACCAATCGGCCCAGGACGTCGAGCAGTCGCCGGATGTCGTCGAAGTGCAGCCCTGTCGTCGGTTCGTCGAGCAGGTACAGCGTGTGGCCGGTATCCACGCGGGCCAGTTCGGTCGCCAGCTTGATCCGTTGAGCCTCGCCGCCCGAGAGCGTCGTGGACGGCTGGCCCAACGTCAAGTAGCCTAGGCCCACATCCTGGAAGCTTCTCAGGCTCCGGTGGATGGCGGCGAAGTTTTCGAAGAAGTCCGTGGCCTCATCCACCGACATCGTGAGGACGTCCGCGATGGTCTTGTCGCGCCAGCGGACTTCCAGTGTCTGCCGGTTGAACCGCGCTCCCTGACATTCGTTGCAGGTGACGTACAGATCGGGCAGGAACTGCATCTCGATTTTCTTCAAGCCGTGTCCTTGGCAGAGTTCGCAACGGCCGCCTTTGACGTTAAAGCTGAATCGGCTGGCTCCAAAGCCGCGCTGCTTGGCCTCGCGGGTGCGGGCGAACACTTTGCGGATCTCGTCCAGCGCGCCGATGTAGGTCGCCGGCGTGCTGCGGGGCGTGCGGCCGATCGGGGTCTGGTCGATCTGAATCACCTTGTCGATCGCCGCCGCCCCGCGCAGGCCCTGGAACGGACCCGGCTTCGGGGCCGGAGAGCCCAAACGGCGAAGCAGGGCCGGGGCCAGCGTTTCGTTGATCAGCGAACTCTTGCCGGAACCGCTGACTCCGGTAACGCACACGAAAGCCCCCAGCGGAAACCGCACATCGACCTCCTGCAGGTTGTTCGTCGCGGCGCCCTCGATCGCCAGCGACCGCGTCTTGGACAGGGACACGGGGCGTCGCGCGGCGGGCAGCGGGATCTGCAACTCGCCGCTCAAGTAGCGGCCGGTGATCGAGGCCGGGTTCTGGACGACCTCGTCCACCGTGCCTTGGGCGACGACCCGTCCGCCATGCACGCCGGCCTCGGGGCCGATGTCGATCAAGTGGTCGCTGGCGCGCATCATGGCCTCGTCGTGTTCGACGACGAGGACCGAGTTGCCCTGCTGCTGCAAGTCGCGGAGGGCGTGGATCAAGCGGCGGTTGTCGCGCGGGTGCAGGCCGATGGAGGGTTCGTCCAGCACGTAGCACACGCCGACCAGCCCGGAGCCGATACTGGTGGCCAAGCGGACGCGCTGCAGTTCGCCGCCGCTGAGCGTGTCGGCCGAGCGGTGCAGCGTCAGATAGCCGACGCCCACGTTTTCCAGGAACGCCAGCCGCCGGCCGATTTCCTTCAGCAGCGGCTGGGCGATCGGAAGCTGGTTCGGGGGAAAAGCGAGTTCCCGGAAGAACCGCACGGCTTCGCTGATCGGCATTCGGCCCATGTCGTAGATCGTCTTGCCGCCGACGCGGACCCCATTGGCTTCCGGCCGCAGCCGCGACCCGCCGCAGGCCGGACACGCGACCTGGCCGCGAAACCGGGCCAACGCATCGCGGCGCTCCGGATCGGTCGCCGTGACGTACTCTTGTTCCAGCAGCGTCAGGATGCCCCGATAATCCTGGCCGTCACCGTACAGCAGCGCGTGGAGGTCCCGGGGTGCGAGTTGGTCGAGCGGCGTGTCCCAGGCGGCACCGCGGGCGGCGAGGAAGGCGGTCAGCAGCGGCCGATGCTTCTTGAGCGGGTCGGGTTTCACGTTCTTCCAGGCGGCGACGGCGCCGTCGGCCAAGGACAACCGGGAATTCGGCACGACCAGTTCCGGATCGAACTGCTCCAACGCACCCAGTCCTTCGCAACGCGGGCACGCGCCGTAGGGGCTGTTGAAGCTGAACGTGCGCGGTTCGACTTCCGCCAAGCTCACGTTGCAGCGGGGGCAGGCGTAGCGCGTGCTGAACAAGCGATCCTGCCAGCCTCTGAGAGCGGGATCGCCGTCCGCCGGCGACGGTTGCTGGCAACACGCGATCAGCAGGCCCTCTCCGTGCCGGATCGCCAGCTGGACCGACTCGCCCATTCGGGACGCAATGTCGCTGCGGACGATAATCCGGTCGACGACGGCGTCGATCACGTGTTCCCGGCGGGCGTCGATTTCGGGCAAGTTGTCGAGGTCATACACCTGGCCGTCGATCCGCACGCGGATGAAGCCGGCTTTACGAATCCCGGCCAGGGCTTCTTCCTGTTTGCCGCGGCGGCCCCGCACCAACGGGGCCAGGATCATCAGCTTGGTGCCTTCTGGCAGAGCGGCCAACGCCTCCTGGATTTGCTCCGCCGTCTGCTGCCGGATCGGCTGGCCGCACTGCGGACACGAGGCCTCGCCCAGGCGGGCCATCAGCAGCCGCAGGTAGTCATAGATTTCTGTGACCGTCCCCACCGTGCTCCGCGGATTCGCCGTCCCGGGCCGCTGGTCGATGCACAGCGTGGGCTGCAGGCCCTCGATCAGGTCGACGTCGGGCCGCTGGAGCTGGTGCAGGAACTGCCGCGCGTAGACCGAGAGGCTCTCGATGTACTGCCGCTGGCCTTCGGCATACAGCGTATCGAAGGCCAGGCTGCTCTTGCCCGAACCGCTGGGCCCCGTGATCACCACCAGCCGGTCGCGGGGGATGTCCAGGTCCACGTTCTTCAGGTTGTGCATCCGGGCGCCGCGAATACGGATCACTCCGGGAACCGCATCCATCCCAGTGTCGGCTGATGTTCGCGAGTTGAGTTCCGTTTCCGTTACGGCCGGCATCCGGATTCACCGTGCGCGATTGGGTTCCGAAGAACCGCGAGTTGGAGGTCACTTCCGCAAGTCATAGCAGACCAGCAGGTCGTTGTGCCGCAGGTACAGTTTGCCGCGATGGATCACGGGATGTGCCCAGGCGGGGCCGTCTGCGGTCAGCGGCGTGAAGCTGGCCTTGACGCGGTAAGCCTCGGGAGTGGCTTCGATGAGGGCCACCAAGCCCCGGTCGTAGCGGAAGATCAGATGCCCGTCTGCGTACAGGACAGCCGCCGAGCCGTTTGCGGGCGCGCGTTCCTTCCAGGCGATCTCGCCCGTCGCCCACTTCAGACACACCGGGTTACCGCGGTTCTGACCGTCGCCCCCGTACAGATGCTCGCCGGCCAGCACGACGCCGCCGTGGTGGTTTTCAAAATCCTTGGGGGACAGGAAATAGACCTCCTCCGCCCGGAATTGGCCGCCCTCTCTCGTGACGTGCAGCAAGGCGCAACCGGTCTTGTAGCTGGTCGTGGTGAACACGTAGTCGCCGCGGACGATGGCCGAGGGGATGTTGGCCACGGTGTTGGCGATGCGGTTGTAGCCCCACAGGAAGCGGCCGGTCGTGGCCTCGACGCCGATCAAACCGCGCCCCACCATCTGGACGTACTGCCGGACGCCGGCGATTTCGGCGACGACGGCCGAGGCGTACCCTGCCCCGTCCTTGCCGCGCTCGCCGATCTTGGGCATCGCGCACTTCCAGATCGTTTCGCCGCTGTCCTTGTTCAGGGCCACCAGGGTTGCGTCGGGACCGCCGGGCGTACAGATCAGCCGGGGGCCGTCCACCAGCGGCGATTCGCTGAACTTCCACATCGACATCATCTGGCCGCCGAAATCGTCGGGCAGGCTCTTCTGCCAAATCGTCCGGCCGGTCGCGGCGTCCAGGCACAGCAGGTCGCCGGACGTGCCGAGGACATAGACGCGGTTGCCGACGACGGTGGGCGTGCAACGCGGCCCGTCCTGGTGCGGGGGGCCGACGCGCGCGGCCCACAGTTCGCGGCGGGTCGCCAGATCGTAGGCCAGGGCAAACTGCGATTCCGTCCCGTCGGCCGACTTGCGGTCGCCCATCGTATAGAACTTGCCGTCGGCGATGGCGATCGTCGAGAAGCCCTTGCCGAGTCCTTCCAGTTTCCACAGCAGCGGCGGACCACCCTCGGGCCAGTCGGTCAGCAGGCCGATCTCGGTGCAGACGGCATCCCGCCGCGGGCCGTGAAACTGTGGCCAATCGCCGCTGTCGGCGTGGGGAAGCGAGGTCGCTGCGTCGGCCGGTCCGACCGCAGCTGCCGCTCGCACGCTGGTCACGTCCGCCTCGCCTTTGATTTGGGCGATGACGCCCACCAGCCGCTCGCGGAGGGGTTCGGCGTCGTTGGCCGCGGCTTGCTGCAGAACGGGGAGGGCGGCCTGCGCATCGGGACCGATGTTGCCCAGGATCAACACGGCGCGCGTCCGTGCTGCGGCCGAGCCGCGCTCGAACGTCTGCACCAGGGCGGGCACGGCCTCCTTGCCGATCGCGGCCAGCGCGTCCATGGCCGCGACGCCGATCCAAGCACGCGATTCGTCCAGCACGCGAACCAAGGCCGGCACAGCAGCATGGGCTTGCGGTCCGAGCGCCTGCAGGGCATCGATGGCCGCCATTTTCGCTTTCGGGTCGTCGGTTTCCAAGGCCAGCGACAGTGCCTGCACGATCCGGGCGACGCGTTCCTGACCCGGCTGGGCCAGGGCCTGGTCGCTCCAATACTTCAGGGACTGTCCCAAGAACATCTCAGCCGAGGGCCCTTCTTCGGCAGCTCCGACAGCCAACCGCGGGGCCAGGGCCGTACCAAGAACTGCCAACGAAACCGCGAAGCATATCAACGCCGGCCGATATTCCATGGCTGGTAACCTCCCGTTGCAGAAAGAGAATTTGGGGGCCACGGCGGAAACAAGGATGCGGAAAACGAACGACGGAGCGTCCCGCGTTCCTGGACCCAAGGCGTACTTTAGCACCGGCGTCCGCAGATGCAATCCGGGACAGCCGCGGCGGCCTCCGAGGACAACTTGGCGGCGGAAGCAGCCCGCCAGATCGCGGCCCGTCAGGAACGGGGCGGCTTGGCGGCGGCAGTCCGCACCGGAGCGATTCCGCAACCTTTGAATTCTGCAGCGGTTAACTGCCCAATTTGATTGGAAGCTGACCCACGGCTCACGCCGTGGGCTATTATCCCGTCGCCGCTGCCGCGGCTCGTGCCGTCCCGCTCACTCATTGCATCCCGAATGTTTGGTCTGGACGACGCAATAGCACCCGGGTCAAGCAGCGGAAGGCAGGGGGTCGCCCGTTTGGAACAGGAGGGAACCGAGACAACGGAGAAAGATGTGGCACTCTGTTCCCACGGTTTCCTCTTGTTCATAATTGAGCCGTGGTGAAGGCGGGGGCGGAGTACGACGGCGTCACCATCGTAAATCCTTTTCTTTCATGGTGAAGCAGCAGATGAACTTCCGAGGACTCGTGGCAATCGGCTTGTTGGGTCTCTGCTTGATCGGGCCGGGAACCGGCGGCGGTCGCGCCGAAGCCCAGGAAATCCTGCAAGGACTCGCCTGGCAGCGGGACGTGCGAGGCAACATCGCCCTGCTGAACGGTGACTGGCCCGGACAGAATCGCGCCGTCGTCGAGGCCCTCGCCGCGGCGCTGCGCCAGGCAGGCTACCAGCCCACGCTGCTCGATGCGGCGGCCTTCCTCAATCCCTTCGTCGTCAGCCCGGAACGGTTTGATCTGCTGATCGTCACCGGCGGGCGCGAATTGCCCGTCGAAACCGCGCCGACCCTGGCCCGCTTCCTCAAGCATCAGGGGAACCTGATCGCCGTCGGGACGCCACTGTACGCCGATTCCGTCCGCCGGGTGCAGGGCCGCTGGATGAAGCCTGCCGAAATCCGGGCCAAACTGGACGCCGTGCAACCGGCCGCGGCGCTCTACGATTTCGAATCGGACAGCCCCACCGGCTGGACGCGGTCCAGCAACCATCTGCGCGGCCCCGTCACATTCACGTGCGCCGACGACGGGGCCGGCTCCAAGCGATCGCTGCACGTGACCATCAACGACCTGACCGGTTGGGAGACGTTCGCCGCCCCGCCCCTGCCCGAAGGCACCGTCGCCCCGACGCAGAACGTCCTCTGTTTCTGGGCCAAGAGCGGTGAGCGGACCAGGCGGCTGGCGATCGAGTGCATCGAACGGGACGGCAGTCGGTGGATCGCCACCGTGCCGCTGGCGCGCGACTGGACGCACCACACGCTCGTCGCCGCCGACTTCGTGTACTGGCACGACAGCCCCACCGGCAACCGGCGCGGCGGGCCCGAAGACCGGCTCCAGTTCACGGCCACCGCCCGAATCACCGTCGGTCTGGCCTTTACCCACACCGGAACGGAAGGAGGACGCCACGAGTTCTGGATCGACCAAGTGGGATTCGCCGCCAGCCCGTTGGCCGACGTGGCCGGGACCAACCGCGTGGAGTTCCCGCCCACCGAACTGCTCTGGCCGTCGTACAAGTGTTATCGGACCACCGCCGTCCACCGCGTCCGCCCCCACCGGATGCAGGCCCTGATCGAAACGCCTGACTTGCCCCAGCCCAAGGAATTGTGGTGTCCCCACCAGCGTCCCCACGGCACGGGCTTCAACAAGAAGCGTCCCTGGCGCATGGTCACCGTCACCGAGGCCGTCGGCGACAACGGCGACTTCCGAGGCCCCGCCCTGACGTTGATGCTGCAACAGGAGCCCGGCCAATCGGCCCACGGCTGGGCAACCCTCGGGTCGGACGATCCGGCGTTTCTCACCGCACCGCCGGTGGTCCAGACAATCGCCGCGCTGGCCGGACGAATGCTCCAAGGAGTCTTCCTCGTCGAAGGCGGCAGCGAGTTCTACACGGTCTTCCCAGGCGAACCGATACGACTGGGGGCCAGAGTCGTCAACATCCGTCGCCGCAGTCAGGCCGATGCCGAAGTCCGGATTCGCGTCCTCGCCTCCGGCACCCAAGTCTTTACGCACAACTTCAACGCCTCGATCCAGGGCGGCGAGCCCCCGGTCGTCCTCGAGACCACTTGGAGCCCCGACCAACTCGCAGCCCAGAACTACAGCGTCGTAACCGAACTTGTCCGGGACCAACGCGTGGTCGATCGGCTGCAGCACGATCTGAGCGTCTGGCGGCCCAAGGACACGCCCGAGTACGTCACCGCCCGCGACGGCGATTTCTACCTGCGGGGCCAGAAATGGTATCCCTACGGCGTGAACCACATGCCGGCCAGCGGCATCGGCACCGAAGATTACCTGTTCTTCGAGCACTATCTGAGCCGCCGCGCTTACGATCCGGAGATCTTCGACCGGGAACTGGCGCGGATCAAGTCGCTGGGCATGAACATGATCAGCACCTTCATCGGCTCCGACTATCACGCCGACCGCAACCTGTTCGACTACCTCCAGCGCTGCGACAAGTACGGTTTGAAGGTCAACCTTTCGCTCCGTCCCGGCACGCCCATGGACTTCGAGTGGGACAAGACGCGGGAGATGATCGAACAGAACCGGCTGGCCGCCAGCGACACGGTCTTCGCCTACGACCTGGCCTGGGAGCCGTTCATCGGGCGGCAGCGCGAACGGACACGCTGGGACCGGCGCTGGATTCAGTGGATCCAGCGGCACCACGCGACGATCGAAGCGGCGGAAAAGGCCTGGGGCTTCGCCGCGCCGCGCAACGCGGAGGGCCAAGTAACCAATCCGCTCGACGCCCATTGTGGGTCCGACGGGCCGTGGGGCAAGATGGTCGCCGACTATCGCCGCTTCATCGACGAAATCGTCGACGAACACTACAGCCGGGCCCGGCAACTGGTGCGCAGCGTCGACCCGCACCACCTGGTCAGCTTCCGGATGACGGTAGCCGGCGATCCGACCTTCAACCAGGCCCACAACATGCCCTACGATTTCCGGAGCTTGATCCGCGGCGTCGACCTCTTCGAACCCGAAGGCTACGGGCGCATCGGCGACTGGCAGCGGGTGCGTCCCGGCATCTTCACCGTCGCCTACGCGCGGGCGGTGGATCCGTCCCAGCCGGTCATGCGGGCCGAGCACGGCGTCAGCACGTGGGCCATG
>CAYUFW010000018.1:12458-23494 GCA_964443915.1 uncultured Pirellulaceae bacterium | reverse complement strand
CTTCCTCCGGATGGTCGGGCACAGCGGTGCCAACGGCGCGGCGTGCTGGTGGTATCCGGGCGGATTCCGCACGAACGAGAAGAGCGACTTCGGCATCCTCAACCCCGACGGCACCGATCGCCCGGCGACCGCCGTGCTGCGCAAGTACGCCGCGCCGATCACTCGCCCCCGCGACATCCCCCGGCCCGAGGTCTGGATCGAATTCAAACCGGACGACCCCGCCGGCATCCAGGGCATCTACGACAAGGTCTCGTCCAAGTTCTGGCAGATCGTCGAATCCGGCCGGGTTCCCGGCCTGCGAGCGCGGGGCTTGCCAGGGCCGTGAGTGATGGTGCCCTAAGCGCCCTGGTGCAGAGGACCTTCGACTTCCGGGTGAGCGCGGAGGTCGTGTTCCAGGCCCGCATCCGCTGCGGGCAGGAGCAAGCGCAGGTCGCGCAATAGGGACGATTCCACGACGGGGGTGTCGGCAAGGATGCCCAGACGCCTGAGTGCCTTCGATACCTGGCGAACGGTGGGCGTGAGCCCACCGGTTGTTGCGGCGTCAGCGTGCTGGTTGCATGGAGACCGGTGGGCTAACGCCGCACCGTTCGCCGGGGGTGCTTTCCGGCTGGCGTGACGGTAGAATGGCCGGCAATTTCCAGCAGGAGGAGATTGGTGCGACGATGACAAGAAAACCGGGTTGGCACAAGATCTGGTGGGGCAACCGCGAGTACACCATCCGCGCGCTGGACGGAGCCGACGCGCTCCGGGTCAAGCAACACGAGTAGGATGGGTCTTCGGCCCCGTCCAACATAGGCTCGGTCTCTGCTCTGTCCTGGACGGTCGGAGACCCATCCTACGTAACCGCACGATCTCAACCTCCTTCCCCAATACCAAGGACCACAGCCATGACAAACGCCGATCGAACCGTCCGCCAGATCACCCGCCGCGATGTGCTCCGCCAAGGGGCTGCGTTAGCTGCAGCCGCCGCCTGTGCGCCGGTGTGCGTTGCACGGGCCGGCCAGCCGTCGGAGGCACAGGCCCCCATCGCCCTCGGTTCGCGGCGCGAGTTGTTCGTGGACGACTTCCTCATTGCGAGCGTGCAGGGTGCGGAGTTGAAAATGCACCAGCCGGAGCCGCGCGAAGTGGCGCTGGTGTGCGACCAGCCCTGGGAGGGCAACACGTCCGCCTACTTCACGCTGCTGCGCGACGACGACCGCTTCCGCGTCTATTACCGCGGCTGGCACTTCGACGAGCAGGCAAAGAAGTGGGCGCACCCGGAGTTCACCTGCTGTGCTGAGAGCCGCGACGGGCTGAAGTGGGAGAAGCCGGAACTGGGACTGTTCGAGTTCGCTGGCTCGAAGCGCAACAACATTATCTGGGTTGGTCCCGGCACGCACAACTTCACGCCCTTCAAAGACGACAACCCGGCCTGCGCGCCCGACGCTCGCTACAAGGCGCTGGCCGGGGGCACGACCACGGTCGACGGCAAGGAGCGCGGCTGTCTGAACGCGCTGAAATCAGCCGACGGCGTCCGCTGGACCATGATGTCGCCGGCCGTGATCACCGCGGGCGCGTTCGACTCGCAGAACCTGGCCTTCTGGGACGCCGTGCGCGGCGAGTACCGGGCCTACTGGCGGATCTTCACCGCCGGCTTTACCGACGAGCGCGGTTGGAAGCCGGGCGGCTATCGGGCCATCCGCACCGCGACCTCGAAGGATTTCGTGCATTGGGAGCAGCAAGCCGACCTCCGGTACGTCGACTCGCCCGCCGAGCACCTGTACACGAACGCGATTCAGCCGTACTTCCGCGCGCCGCACTTGTTCGTCGGTTTCCCGACGCGGTTCCAGCCCAAGACGCAGCAGGTGGAACCGGTCTTCATGAGCAGCCGCGACGGCGTGTTGTTCCGGCGGTGGCCCCAGGAACTGATCCCGATCACCGCGCCCCAGGACCGCGACGGCAACCGCAGCAACTACATGGCCTGGGGCCTGCTGCAACTGCCCGGCAACGAGCGCGAGCTGTCGGTGTATGCCACCGAGGCCTACTACACCGGCCCCGGCGGCCGCCTCCGCCGCTTCGCCTTCCGCACCGACGGCTTCGTGTCCGTGCATGCCGCCAGGGAGGCCACGCTGATCACCAAACCGCTGACGTTCGCCGGATCCAAGCTCTCGCTGAACATGGTCAGCCGGGGACGCACTCGGGTCGAATTGCAGGACGCCAGCGGCAGACCCTTGCCCGGCTTCGCCCTCGACGACTGCACGCCCCTCGTCGGCGACCACATCGAGCAGGCCGTGTCCTGGAAAGGTGCCGCGCTCGCCGCATTGGCCGGCCAGGCCGTGCGACTGCGGTTCGAGCTACAGAACGCGGACCTGTTCTCGGTGAAATTCCAGTAGCCTCGCCCGCGTCGGTCACCTGGTCTTTCGAGTGTCGGAAGAGCGGCGAGTGCGCTTTCGTCCGGGCCGCGAGTCTGCCGGCTGCGCGGCGGCGGTCTCGATGCCGAACGACCGGCGGACATCGTTGCTGGTCAGCGTGGCGTCACGCTGGCGGCGTTCTTGAAGGGTTTTCCAGAAGCCCACATCGCCCGCCAGGAGCACTTGCTCCAGATCGTGCCCCTCGACGCCGATCACGAGCGCTGCCGGCTTGCCCCGCCGCGTGATCAGAATGCGCTCGCTTTGCGACTCCTCCACGCATGCGCTCAGGTTCGTCTTGGCTTCTTTCAAACCGATGAGTTTCATAGAACGTCCCTTGTCGTCTTGTGTGCGGGCTTGTAGCGAACGGCGCGAATGCTGACCACCCCGTCGACGGCTCGCCGCTGCGTGTCCGCAGCGTGCCGTTGATACTCGGCGACGTCGTAAAATACGCGATACTCGCCGACACGGAGTTGCCAAACCGGTTCCAAGTGCTCGAAGGGCAGCGACTCACCAGGACGAATGATCTTCTTCCGCTTGCTCCCGCGGTCCGGTGCGAACGCCAGTTGCTCATCCACCGCGTCGACGATCTGTCGAACTTCATAGGCGCGCAGTCGCAACCGCTTCATATCATCCTGCGCCCCCACATCCCACCGGATGTCGTACATGGCCGAGGTAGTCCCTTGAGTGGTCACTTTGACGCATTGTAGACTGTCCGCGCGTCTCCGCCAAGGAGTGGGCTGGAAGTTGGCGTTTTGCCGGGAGAAGGGGCACTAACCGCAGGACAAACGCGCGTCTGCTACGGGGCGGTCACGCGGACTGACCTGTCCGTCGTGGTGCCGGTCAACACGTCGCAGACCTGGATCGACCACGCGCCGGGGGCATCATTCAGGGCCAACGGGATTTGCAGCGTGGTGCGGCCGGCGGGCGCGAGCACGTTCTGGCGGTAGTGCGGCAGGATCCGCCCGGCCGGGTCGCGGAACTCGACGTGCAAGACGTGATCGCCGAGTTGCGGGCCGTCGGCACGCACGGCGCAACTGAGTTCCATGCTGGTGCCGGCCGTGGCACGCTCGGGAACTTGCACTTCGAGCCCGGTCACGCGGTAGGGCAGGCTGGCGTACAGGGCCGTCTCGCCGGGGGCCAGCGTGGTGGCGAGCGTGCCGTTCTGGCCGTGGTACTTCTTCGCGCGAACGTCGTACACGTGCCCCAATTGCGAAAAACGAAGCCCCACGGGCTCGGTGTCGGTACAGCGCCGGTGATCGCGAATCAAGGCGTGGACCGCGAGCGGACCGCGCGTGAAGGTGTTCCGCTCGTAGCAGCGTGGAGGCGAATCGCCCGCCAGAGCCTCGACCCAGAGGCTCGGCGCGACGCCCGCCCGCCTGGCAATCTGGGCGACCAGTTCGCGGGTGACCGGGTCGTAAGGCGGGAAGCAGAAGTTCAGGTAGATGGAGAGCCCCTTGCCCTGTCGCCGCACGAGCACGGCCGGCTCGCCCGTGGCATGGGCGGCCAAGGCCAGAGCCCCCTTGCCCGCTACCGTTTCCCGGCCGTACAGTTCCACCTGCCGTCCGCTCAGGTCGATCCCCTCGCCGGGCATCGTGAAAGTCACCTTCGTGCGGCCGTAACGTATCTGGCCTTCGCCGCGGTCGACGCCGAACAACTGCTCCAGCGGCTGCGGTCCCGCAAACGGCGTCCCGTGCTCGTCGGTGCGCAAGCAGCGCAGATCGCCGATCAGAATGCCTCCCTCCTGGACGTAGGCTTGGAGCTTTTCCACCAACGGCGGTGAGATGGCGACTGTGAACGGCAAGAAGAGCACCGGGTACTGCCGCAGGATGTCGGAGCCCAGGATCTGATCCGGCGCCACGTACCCGTAGTCCAGCTGCAACTCGTTCACGTGCTGGCGGAAATGCAGGGCGCTCAGGTAGTGCGTGACGAAACTGTCGCTGCCCGGCTGCTCGTTGGGCTCGGGCTCGTCGCAGGTCGATTCGCACCACGAGACCAGCATCGATGGATACGACCACAGCACGGCGATCTTGGGCTGCTCGCGCTGGTATTCCAGGAAGATTTTGCCGCAGCCGGCCCGCAGGTCGCGCATCGCCTCGGCCACGGCGTCGGAGTAGGACGTGAATTGCAGGTTCGGATAGACCAGCGACCACGAAGTCCCGCGTGCAACGTCCATCGAGTTCGTGGCATAGTAGCTGACGCCGCGCGCACCGTGCAGGGCCAGCCACCAGGGCTCGTAGTGGGCGGCGGCCACGCGGTGGTCGTAGCCGATCCAGCCGTAGTTGAAGAACATACCGTCCGCACCGGTCGGCGACTTCGCGCCGCGGGCCGCGCGCGATTCGGGCGTCTCGACGAAGCTTCGCCAGATGTCGAAGATCGCCTTTTGGCCGCTGGCTTTGATCGCTTCTGAGTACTCCTGGCCCCAGCCAAAGCCCACTTGCGTGCAGAGCTTCCAGTAATCATTGCCGTTGAACGGGTCGGCGCCAAACGTGTTCGTGTGTCCCACCGGCGTCTGCGGCGCGACTTGATGATAGGCGTCCGTGATCGTTCTGCAGCCGTCGACCCAGACGTCGGTCATGAACGTGCGGAAATCGACGAAGGGCGCGAAGTTCGCCTTGCCGCGGACGTCTTCCGTTCGCCCGCCGCGGACCTCGTCCCAACTGGCGTAGGACGTGCCCCATTGGGCGTTGAGCGCGTCCAGCGTCTCGTACCGGGCCTGCAGCCACGCGCGAAAACGCCGCTGGCAATGCTCGCAGAAACACACTTCATCGCGTTTGTGCCGCGAGGCGAGAAAGGCTTCATCGGTGATGCCCACGGCAAACACTCCGTGCGGTTGTTGTCGCTGGGCCGTTTCTTGGGCCGACTTGGTAAAGCCGGCAACGACCTTTGGATCGCTCAGACAGTGGGGACGCACCCCGTTGCCCGTGTGTTTTTCACAGCGAAACGCGCCGGACGATAGGCCGATGTACCCCGCACACGGCAGCCCATGTTCCGACATGGCGTACAGATTGGTGCCGAACTCGGAATTCAGCCCCAGCTGTTGCGTGCGCGCGGAGAACTCGGCAAGCACGATCGGATGCGTCATGCCGGGCGCCCAGGTCGTGGCCAGGAAATCCTCGGCGGCCCGCCGCGTCCCGACGGCCGGAACGAGCACGTCGACCCAGGCACTGTCCTGCTCGCGGCCCTCGCACAGCACCCGCACCATGGCCCGATGATGAACGCACAACGGACTGCGGATCGGCAACGTCAACGCCCGCTCCGTCTCGCCGGCCGTCAGGCGGCAAGTTTCGCTCGCGGCCGCGACCACGCGTCCGCGGGCATCGATCAGCCGCGCTTCGACGGTCGCCTCGACGACCTGCTCTGCGGAGAGCTTGACGGTCAGCTCCGCTGCGGCGTCGGGCGAGTAGAATTCGCGGTCGGTCTTCAAGGCGACGATGCGAGCCCGCTGCGCCACCGACTTGGCGACACTGCACCAGTTCAACGCTTGACCTTGGGCGTCCAGCAGTGTCATGTCGGCGATGGCCGGACCGGCTGGAAGATCGGACGGGATGGGCAGCGAGAGTTGAGCGTCGGACTGCAGCGGGATTTCCTGCGGCGGCTTGCGCAGCAGCGGGCCATCGAAACGGATCTCCCGCCCGCTCCGCCAGACCGCGCGCATCCGGGCGCCGGGGGGCGCATGATCGGCCTTGACGGACAACCGCTCGTCCTGGTCCGGCCCGATGACGAACGCCGTCTGGCCCTCGCGCCGGGCGGCCCAGACGATGGTCCGGGCCAGCAGCGACTGCCACCATTCCCAGTACTCGAACTGCCGCGACTTGTAGGCGTCCATCGAGTTCTCGCTGGGCAGCAGTCCCCAGACGCGGCTGGTGGTCAGGGGGAAGGCCAGCCGCACGGCCCGGCCCTTGCCGATCTCGCCGGTCTGGACGGAGGCGAGGATCTTTTCGGGCATCCGCTCCCAGGGGATTCCGGAGCGGAGGTAGTGCGCGTCCTCCACCGTTTTCCATTCCCCGGCGGGCAAGAGCTTGGTCCCTTGGCCGAAGCCTTCGAGCACGACCAGGCCGGCCCCCGCCTCGACGCGCTGCCGGATGGCCTTGGTCAGGACGTTCGACAGCCGGCTGGCCACGACGTAGACCTCGTAACTGCCTTCGCCCATCCGTTTCGTGGCGCGGCGGGCCGTGTCGGAAACGCATTCGTCTCCCTCGTAGCCGGTGTGGATCACGTCGTAGTCGAGATCGATGCGCTGGGCCAGCTCGGCCGCGTCGCGCATCAAGAGGAAGGTCCGCAGCGTGAAGCAGGTCTTCACCGGTCCGCCGGCCAGCGGCGAGGCCCAGTCGATGTGCCGCGTTTCGGGCACTTCGCCCAGCGGCCGATCGATCTCGCGGAGCGACAGCTGGCTGATAATCGGCTCGTCCGGCTCGCCTTCGCGCAGCGAGACCTGGTCATAGGCGATCGTCCCTTTGCGGGCCACGTTGTAGATCAGCAGCTGGGCCACCGGATTCGGGGCCACGAACGTGCCGACGTACGTCTCGTACTCGGCCGACGGCTGGACGTTCCACATCAAGGGCATTTCGCGGGTCGGCTTCTCTTCGCCGTGGACGATCAGCGCTCCGCCCAGCGCCCCGCCTTCGCCCTTGAGCGTCAGGCGGATCGTGTACCGCTGGCCCGGCTTGAGTCGGATGCTCTGCGTGGCCAGCACGTAGGCGTCCGCCCGCGAGACTAGTTCGTAGTTCTTGCTCAGGTAGACCGTTTCCCGCCACAGGACCCGGTCGCGCGACACGGACCAATCGCGCGGCAGGCCCTGCCCGTCGCGTTCCTGATCAAAGCCCGGATTCTTGAGCAACTCCTCGCCGACGTCTTGGGCCCGCGACGGCCGCGGTGTCGCTGCAGCGATCAAGACCAGTCCCAGAACCACCGCGACGCCGGCCCGTTCGCAGAAACGATGAACTGCCATGATGCTGCCCTCCAACAGGGATCGAACTGATTGGAATAAATGCCCGGAACGCTTTCCTGGGTTCTGGGTGCAGGGCCTTCCATGACACGGACGGTTGCGGCAGAGAGTTCCTGACGCCTTTCCCGTGCGGACTACAGCCCGAGCCGATATTTCTTGGCGCGTTCTGCGATGGCGGGGTCGCGGCTGAGCTTGCTCACTTTGTCCAGCAGCGGGCCGAAGCGGTCCATGTTGGGATGGCGCAGGAAGCGGTGGTGCGCCAACTCGACGATCGACTCGCAGGCTGCCTGGGCCAACTCCGGGTCGTCCAGGTATCCGGCGACCCAATCGACGGTCTCGAGCGTGCGCACGGTCGCGGCCCGGACGAGCACCAGTTGCTTGTCCTCCGCGCTCTGGGCCTGCTTCATCGCTTGCTGGAGCATCCTCAGCGTTTCGGCTTCGGGCCGCTTGCTTTCGAGCGTCACCACGCGGACGTAGGCCCGCAACGCCGACCGGCGCGCGCCCGGATCCTCGGCGCCGCTGGCCAGTTCCCACAGCTTGCCGGCCACCGTGGCGTCGGGCCAGTTGCACAGAGCCCGCACCGCCGCTTGCTTGACCTCCGGATCGGCGTCTGCCAACGACGCCTCGATCAACTGCAATGCCTTGGCGCCGCCGAGTCGGCCGAGCAACGGCAGGTACTTGGTCGGCTCGGCCTGGGGGACCTTCGCCAGCGCGGCCAGCACGGAGCCAGCCCGGTCTTCGCCCGCGGGCAGCTTCTCGCAGACCTGCATGATGGTCTTCTCGACCGCGTCGCGATGCAGTCCCGGCGCGACTTTGCGCAACAGGCCGACGAGACGCGGGATATCGAAGTCGTCAGGGTCGGCGATCCGCCGCAGCCCGTCCAACGCCACTTCATACACGGCCGGATCGGCGTCGGCCGCCAGCACCACCAGCGGATCGATCGCCTCGTAGCACCGCATCCGCGCCAGGACTTCGACCGCCGCGGCACGCAGTTCCGGCCGCTTCTCGATCAACGTCAACAGTTCCGTGCCGACGGTTTTGCGGGGCAAGCAGCACAACGCCTCTTGAGCCGCCTTGGTCACCTCGCCGCCGTCCGCCAGACGTTCGATCAGAAACGGCAGCGTCGATTCATCGGCCAACGCCCCCAGGCCGCGGATGCCGACCACGCGCAGCCCCAGCTTGTCGCTTTGCGCGGCCTTGAGCATCAGCGGCAGCCGGCTGACTCCTTCACGCAGGGCCAGGGTCTCCAGCACGACGGTCTTGCTGTCGTCCGGCAGATCGGCCAGACGCTCGCCCAACTGGTCAAGTTGTTCGGCCGAGAGCAGCGCAAGGTGTCCAGCCGCGACGTGCCGGCGGCCGGCGTCGGGGTCGGCCATCCAGGCCAGCACGGTGGCCGCACGGTCCTTCTGGAGCCGAAAGAGCCCTTCGACAGCGGCCCGGCGGACGCCGGCGGGTTGGTCCGGTTGGCCGAGGATGGCATAGATTGCTTGAACCCGTTCGCCGCCGCCCGCAGCAGCGCCGGCGTCGGCGCATCGCAACAGGGCGACGGCCAAGGTGAGCGGAAGCGGAGCAGGCATTTTCTCCGCGCGGCTGGCCAAGAACGCCGCGGCTTGATCGTTGGCGATGTTTCCCAACGCCCGCACCGCGGCCTCGGCCACCGGCGGATCGGCGCCGGCGGCCAATTCTTGAAGCTTCGTCACGGCCTGCCCGTCGCGCCGGGCACCGAGGGAATTGATGACGCCCACCAGCGGCGTGCCTTGCAGCGTGCCGAGGGCCGCGCGGAGCGCAGCGGCTGACTCCTCGCCGGGAATCGTCTCCAGCGCCTGCCGGGCACTGTCCGACAGTTCCGCGTTGGCCACCAGCCGCGCCAGCAAGGGAACCTGGGCCGGCGTGCCGGCCTGCCGCAGCTTGAGACAGACGTACTGTCGGGCGGCCGGCGTGGTTTCCGCAGCCTCCAGCAGCGACGCCAGCCGCGCGGCGCAGGCCGCCCGGTTTTGTGCCGAAGCCATGGCCTGGATCACCTCGCGGTCGATAGCCAACAGCGGGGCCATGTCCTGCCCCGGCGTGTAACCGGACAGGGCCTTCCAGGCTTCTTCGGCCGGCATCTCGGCCGCCATCGCACGGGGGCCTGCCGCCAACCAGATCAACACTGCCGCCATCAAACATGATGCGAACCGCAACGCGGGCATTCCCGTCCGGGTGGCGAGAGTGCGTGCGGTCGTTCGATTGCTGTTCGAGCCGTTCTTGCTACACATGATGGTGATCCTTTCCGGTTCGTGTTTTGAACTTGGGGGGGGACTTGAGGCTGCGGCCTACTGCTCCGCCCACAGCGAAGCGATCAACTCGAGGGTCCGTTCGACCAGTTGGCAGCCGCCTTCGGGATCGGCCTCGTTGCTCTCGGGAATGGCGCCGTAGGCGCCGCGCGTGACCGAACGTTCCGTGGGCAGGTATCGATAGTACCCGCTGGCAAGCTGGACGGTCAACGTTTGTACCGCCTTGCTGCGCGCCTTGATCTGCATGCCGTAATCAAGGTACAACTCGAATGGATTCGTGGCGATGGCTACGTCCCCGATCCGGATCACGTGGACGGGGACCGCCAGAGTCGGCTCCGTGCGCTGCAGTTCGTAGCGCATCATGACGCGAAGGGCCCTCGCCAGGTGCCAGTACACCGGGGTGATGTCTTTGAACCAGTCCGGCTTTTGCTTTCGCTCCGGCTGCTCCTCGATTTCCCGGCGCATCCGGAGGTATTCGGCCAGGAGCCGATCGAAATTCCGACGTCCGTTGATCTCCACTTCCTCTTCCGTCACGCGCCGCCGCAACAACTTCATCTGCTCCCTGCGGTGGGCGAGCACGGGGTTCGAGTCGATGTGCTTTTCCAGGTACGGGAGGACGGACGTGACTGCATCGGTAATCCGCACGGCGATCTGCTCGCGGCGGTTCCGGCCGGTGAGCTTTTCCATGCGCAGCTCGGCCCGGCGGTCGACGAGAACCCGCGGCGACTGGTCGCCCGCGGCGGCGATCTGCGGCAGGACAAACAGCGACTCGCCCAGCCGTTTGCGCAGCTCGTTGCGGGTTTCATGCCAGAAATCGGCGGTCAGCTGCGTGCCCCCCTCACTCACCTGGGCCGGACAGGCCAGGTTGACCACCACGCCGGTCAGCCGATGGCTGGCGTCGTACGTGAAGAGCAACCCGACCGAATGGTCCTCGTATCCTTCGACGTGACTGAAATCCGGCCGGTCGGTGGCGCCGTACATCTGGGACCGTCCGTTGTCGTACGCCGTCAGGCGGTTGTGTCCCACCACGGCATGCCCCAGACCGAAACTCACGCCGCCGGGTTTGCGGGCCTTCCAGGCCTGCTCGATCGCGTCGGCAATCCGCCCGGACGCGAACTTGGCGTAGTCCGCGGGCGACGGCTTCACGCCCAAATCCATGCCCCACCACGACCACTCCAGCGGGACATCGATGCCCAGTTCGGCAAACTTCTTGACCAAAGCGGGATCCTGCCGCCGTTCCGCCGCCGCGTGGGTGTGCGTCCCGTGAATGATGATCTTGTTGGGATCGATCTCCGGCACTCGCTCGCCCACGATTTCCCGGACGCACTCCAGCATATCGTCGTGGACCGAGCCCAGGTCGACGGAAACCAAGACGATCTGTTCTGACTTTTCACCTTCTCGGCCCGATTCCAGGACGAGCGCCGTGGC
>CAYUFW010000018.1:0-12448 GCA_964443915.1 uncultured Pirellulaceae bacterium | reverse complement strand
GGCCGTGAGCGGGTCCAGGACGCCTGTAGAAAGCCGCGCCCGCGACCCTCCGGACATGATGACGCGGCCAGCCGGGGTGATGTCGGCCGACGCCCAACCGATTCGCAGCCCGCCCGCCTTCGCTTCCTCCGCCCGGACGGCGGCCGGCACCGCCGCGATCGTCAACAGCATGGTTGCTCCCGCGAGAATGCTCTGCTTCATGACTGGGACTCCAGGATCTTGACGGAATGAGAAACGTCATTCGGGTCGCTGCAGCGCCTGGACGATCCTCCGGGCTTGGGCGTCTGACCACTGCTCCAGGGTCTCCACAGGCGCCGCTTCGGAATTGCCGGCGGCGAGCTTTTCCTTTAGCTGTTCCTTTTCGCCGTGCATCGACCGCTCCAAGGCTTCCCACCGCGCCGTTTGGCTTCCGCTCTTCTTGCCCAACTGATAGGCCGTGCCATCGATCAGACACGCAGGCGTGCGGCTCTGGCCCATCAGCAACGGGAAAGCCGCGGCGCGGACGGGAAGCGCAATCCACGCACAGGTGAACCACTCCGGGTGCTCCGGGTCGATCTCGACCGTCATTCCGGAAATCGACGAGCCGAAGCAGATGGACGGGTCGCGCGAGACGCTGCGGAACAAGTGGAAATCGATGGGCCCGTCCGACTTGCGCAGACGCCGGGCGGCGGGACTGTTGTTCAGCCGGCTGAAGTACGCCTTTTGCGTGTGAACCAGCGAGACCACGTGCCCCGGATTGTTGCAGACTTCCAGAACGGTGCCCTGGCGGTCGACGAACAGCCAGTGGCTTCCGCCCACCTTGCCGCCAGCGTAGTACCCTTTGGCCACGAAGTCCTCGATCACCGCCAGCGCTTCGCCACAGGTTGCCGCCCGTTCGGCAATATAGCGCAGAATGGTGCCGGCCATGATGCCGCGGAACTTGTCGGGCGCCGGTTCCAGCCGCAGGGTGGACGAATCCTTCTTGCGGTTGGCAGGATAGTCACCCGCGCCCGCCAGTCCCTTCTCGTTGACCATCATGGAAAACCCGTGCATTCCGGGGGCGTTGGAGACGGCGATGAACTTGTGGATCCCCGGCAGCGAGCTGTCCAGAATGTACACCGCTTGCGGCACGTCCCGGTTGTCGCGCGTCTTGTGGAACAGGATGGCACCGTCGCGGCCATGAGCGCGGGAAACAGCGTACGAAGTACACTCCTCCGGATCCTCGAACAGGAACCGCTCGCGCACCACGCCGTCGAGGAAGGCCAGGTACAGGTCTTCCGGCACGTCCGCGGCTCGGGCCACCGCCCGCGCTTCCTCCAGCCAGTGCGGGGCGATTTGCCTGATGATTCGCACTGAGACCGCCGACCGCCGCAGGAGCGTCTCCTGCGAGATGCCCGCCGCCGCGGCCCGTTTCAGATAGCCGGTCTCCAAGTCGCGGCGGATGATCTCCTTGTTTCGTTGGCCCCACAGCGTGCCGATCTGCTCGGGTGTTCCGGCCAGGCGGACCAGGCGTGCCTCGTCGGCAACGGCAACTTGCGAGGTCATGACCAGGGCGGCCAGTAGGGTGGCGTTTCGCATCTTGAATTCTCCTTGCGGCTGGAAGGTGAAACGTAGGGGAGTTCGCTGTGCCGCTCACACCGCACCCGCCGCATTGAAGTGCTCGCCCATTGTAGCCGACGGCGTCGTGTACGTCCTGCTGCGGGGCACCTTGTACGCCCCGCACGACCGCGCCGCATGACGCATCCACGCGATTCCGACCGGATCTTGGCCTGGTCTACTGTCCGTCGCCCATCAGGGCTCGGCCGAAGGAGCCCAGCAGCGAGCCTTCGTCTTTGCCGCCGGCGCGCGAGGCGTTGGCCAGGATCCGGCCAGCCAGGCGCGCGAAGGGCAGCGACTGGCACCAGATCTTGCCCGGTCCCGTCAAGGTCGCCAGAAACAGGCCCTCGCCGCCGAAGATCGCGTTCTTGAAGCCGCCCACAAACTGAATGTCGTAATCGACCGTCGGGGACAGCGCGACCAGGCAACCCGTGTCCAGTTTCAGCCGCTCGCCGGGTTGCAGTTCGCGGTGCATCAGCGTGCCGCCCGCGTGGACCAGCACAATGCCGTCGCCCTGCAGACGCTGCATGATGAATCCTTCGCCGCCGAACAGGCCGACACCGATCCGCTTCTGGAAGGCGATGCTGATCTTGGTGCCTTTCGCACCGCACAGGAAGGAGTCTTTCTGGCAAATGATCTCGCCGCCCAGTTGATCCAGGTGCAGCGGCAGGATCTTGCCCGGGTACGGTGCCGCAAAGGCCACATTCTCCCGTCCTCGCCCGGCGTTGCTGAACATCGTCACAAACAGCGACTCGCCGGTCAGGACGCGTTTGCCTGCAGAGGCCAGCTTGCCCAGAAAGCCTTGGCTCTGCTGGGACGGATCGCCGAACATGGTCTCCATGCGGATGCCGTCGGTCATGTACATCATCGAGCCGGCTTCCGCGATCACGGTTTCGCCGGGGTCCAGCGTGATTTCGCAGTACTGCATGTCGTCGCCGAACAGCCGGTAGTCGATTTCGTCGGCGCGCGGCCGGCGAGGTGAATTCTCTTCCCCCGCGATGTCCGCCTCGACGATGGGCTCTCCGGCCTCGGGCACCAAGGTTCCGCCACACGTCTGACAGCGATAGTTGCCTCCAAGAACTCCGCCTTCGACACGGTACTTCTTGCCGCACGCTCGACATTGCAGGATGGCCATGAGTGGATCTCCAGACTGGATGCGTCGCCAGCCAAAGGGCTTTTCGGCTATATTGAGTCTCCAACGGCAGCGGCCGGAAAACAAGGGGGAGAGGACTTGAACGGACGGACCAGGAATCCACGTGACCAGCAGGGTTCGAGAGAAGCTCGGACCGCCATCGCCGTCATCTGCCGGCGGTTGCGCAAGGTGTACGGCCCCGTCGAGCCGCCGGAGCCGTGGCCGGTGCTGGACGAGTTGATCGCCACCGTGCTGTCGCAGAACACGTCGGACACGAACAGCGGCCCGGCGTATGACGAGCTGCGGCGCCGGTTTCGCGATTGGGAGGAAGTCCGGCGGGCCCCGGCGGCGCGGATCGCGAAGGCGATTCGGCAAGCGGGCTTGGCCAACCGGAAGGCGCCCCGCATCAAGGCGATTTTGCAGCGGATCTTCGAGGAGCGGGGCGAGCTGTCGCTGGAGTTCCTGCACGGACTGCCGACGCGCCAGGCGGAGGAGTACCTGGCCGGTTTTCCCGGCGTGGGACCGAAGACCGTGGCCTGTGTGCTGCTGTTCGCCTGCCGCAAACCCGTGTTACCGGTCGACACGCACGTGCATCGGCTGGCGCAGCGGATCGGCCTGATCGGGGCGCGGACCGACGCGGTGCGGGCGCAGGACGAATTGGCTCGCTGGGTGCCGCCGGCGCGAGTGCTCGAGTTCCACATCCAGCTGATCCGTCACGGACGGACGGTCTGCACGGCGCGGAAGCCTCAGTGCCGCGATTGCCCGCTGTTGGACATGTGCCGTGAGGGGCTCAGACGGCTGGCCGCGGGGGAATTGGAGCCTTGCGGGCGCCACGTCCGCCCCGGTTCTGCTTGACGCGGTCGGCAACCGCAGCCCAGGCAGGGCGGCTCTTTGGGAAGAACTCGGTTTCCGACGAGTCGCTCTAAACGGCAGCGGTTGCCATGAAAGCCAGGCTGGGGGTAGTATGCAGCACGGCGAAGATGCCGTAATGTGAAGGGAGAAAGGGAACCTTCCGCAGCGATGCGGATCGAGGAAGGTTCGGGACGGAAAACGTAGAAGGCGACGGCAACTAACCGATAGGAGGAGCGAGACATGACAGAATTGAATTCCGTATCACGGCGTCAGTTTGTGGCCGGCGCTTCCGGCCTGTTGTTGGCGGGCACGGTCCAAGGCGCGGCGGAGAAGGCGGCTTCCCAGGGAGCCTCTGCCTTGGCCATCGACGGCGGCGCGAAGGCGGTCAAGACCGCAGCGGGTTCCGGACGCCGCTGGGGCGAACTGGAACTTAAGCAACTCGAAGCGATGCTCGAGCAGAATTCGCTGTTCTACTGGCAGGGGCCGCAGACCAAGTTGCTCATCGAGCGGTTCAAGGAATTCTGTCCGGTGAAGTACGCGCATTCTTGCTCGTCCGGCACCGCCGCGATCCACATCGCCGTGGCGGCGGCCGGGATCGGGCTGGGCGACGAGGTGATCACGTCGCCCGTCACGGACATGGGCACGATCATTGGCGTCATCTACCAGCAGGCCGTTCCCGTCTTTGCCGATTTGGGGGCGGGCACGTACAACTTGGACGTGGCGGACGTCGAGCGGCGGATTACGCCCAAGACCAAGGCCATCATCGCCGTCCATCTGACGGGCAACCCGTGCGATCTGGACGCGCTGAAGGCCCTGGCCGACCGCCACAATTTGATCCTGATCGAAGACTGTGCCCAGGCTTGGGGCGCGAAGTCCCGCGGCCGGCCGATCGGCACGGTGGGCCACATCGCCTGCTTCTCGCTGCAGAATTCCAAGCACATTACCTGCGGCGACGGCGGGATGGTCGGCAGCAGCGACGAGCGGTTCGGGCCGCTGTTGCAGAAGTACGGCGACAAGGGCGGCAACCGGGCCAAGTGGGGCGGCTTCGACGGGTTCGCCACGAACTACCGCATGAGCGAGCCCCAGGCCGCGGTGGCGGCCGCCCAGCTGACGCGGCTGGAAGCGATCGCCGCGAAGCGCGCCAAGCTCGGCAACTTGCTCACCGAAAACATCGCCGATCTGCCCGGCATCATCCCGCACCAGGTCCATGCGGAGGACCGGGCCGTCTACTGGTTTTACATGTTCCGCGTCCGACCGGAAGCCTTCCGCTGCAACCGCTCGGTGTTCACCAAGGCGCTGCTGGCCGAGGGCGCACCCGTGTCGGGCGGGTACATCAAGGTGCCGCTGTACGGCGAGCCGGTGTTCCAGAATCACGGCTTCTTCGCCGGCCGCTGGCCGGTCAAAGAAATGGGCCTGACCAGCATGGACTTCACCAAGCACAAATGCCCCGAGGCGGAAGCCATCCTGGAGACCGGCATCCGCGTGACGATCAATGAAAACATGTCGGAGGAGTACATTCTCGACGTGGCGGCGGCCATCCGGAAGGTGGCCCAGCACTACGCCGCGTGAGCCGGCGGCGTGATCATGGATCCCAAGTTTACCGACGAGGACTGCCAGGACGTCGTGCGGGCCGTCCGCAAGGTCTATCTGGCCATGCGGACCGCCTGAGCGTCCGCACAGAAAGAACCCGTTGGGCACTCGAAGCATGAGGAGCGGCGGGGACTCTCATGGTCAAGGGAGCGAGAAGCACGAAACGAGACAAGACGCGGCGGAGGAGCGCCAGGCAGGCGGTCGGCAAGGCCAGACCACGTTCGCCCGCCAGCGCTCCGACCGCGCACGTTCCGCGTGCCGATGATGCCACCGCAGCGCCGGACGACGCGGTTTGGCTCGACGGCCGGGTCCCGAACGGATTCTGGGACCGGCCAGCCAGCCGTCGTCGCTACATGCGCTGGCTGGGGGAACGGCTCGGTTTTCGAAGCCGCCAGGATTGGTACCGCATCACCACCGGCCATTTGAAACGGAATCGCGGCGGCTCGGTTTTGTGTTCCCGGTGGCACGACTCGGCCATTTACGCGGTCCAAGACACCTACCGGGACTACGACTGGAAGCCATGGCTGTTCAAGACTGCGCCGCGTCATTTCTGGCAAGATCCCGAGAATCACCGAAAGTTCATGCTGTGGCTTGGCGAGCGACTCGGCATTCGCGATCCGTCGGCGTGGTATCACGTCACCAATCAGGACTTTCGTGATCACGGCGGCGGTGCGTTCTTACTCCACTACCACAGCACCGTGTCGGCCGCCGTCATGTCATGTCTGCCGGAGTACGACTGGAAGGAGTGGATGTTCGACAAGACCCCCAAAGGATTCTGGGACGACCGGAGGAATCGAAGGCGGTATATGTTGTGGCTGGGTGCCCAACTCGGCTTCCAGGCCCTGGACGACTGGTATGCCGTGACCTCCGATGACTTCAATGCCAACTACGGCAATCAGCTTCTGAAGCGATATGGCGGCTCGCCGATCGCAGCGCTGCGGGACGTCCTTCCGAGACACACCTGGTACGAATGGAAGTTTGCCAGAGTTCCGATCGGTTTCTGGGACGACCTGGATAATTGCCGGCGGATATGTCCGCTGGTTGGGCCGGCAACTGAGGATCAAAAGCTTGCGCGACTGGCAGACCGTGCGGCGACGGGACTTGCTGGAAAACTACGGGGGCGGACTGCTCTTCTCGCACCATTCCTATCGGGAACTGCTGGCCAAGTGCATCCCGGGTCTGAAACGCATACCGATCGGACGGTCGTCTTGTGAGAACCGTCGCAAACCGCGATAATCGCGGGCTTGGCATCTTCCGTCCCGACGCGAGAAAGGAGAACAGCCATGCCTGCGGGTCAAGACGCGTTGCGTACCTTTGTGGCGATCGCGATCCTCGTGCTGCCGCTGGGAGCCGCGCGGCTCCAGGGCGGCGATTGGCCGACGTACCGCGGAGACTACCGCCGGAGCGGCGTGGCGGCGGAGCCGCTGAAACTGCCGCTCCACGAAGCCTGGGTACACAAGGCGGCGCATCCGCCCCGGCCAGCCTGGCCCGAGTTGCCGGCCACGGTGGACGTGTGGCATCGCATCCACGGCCTGGCGCCGACCACCATCTACGATCGCGCGTACCACGTAGCGGTGTCGGGCGGGCGGGTGTTCTTTGGCTCCTCGGCCGAGGATGCCGTGTGCTGCCTGGACGCGGCGACGGGCCAGCCACGCTGGTCGTTTCTCACCGAAGGCCCGGTGCGGCTGGCGCCGGCCGTGGCCGCCGGCCGAGTCTACGCCGGCTGTGATGACGGCTGCCTGTATTGCCTGGACGCGGCAACGGGCGATTTGCAGTGGAAGTACCGGCCGGGTCCGGAGGATCGGCGCCTGCCGGGCAACGAGCGGATGATCTCGCTGTTTCCGGTCCGCTGCGGAATCGCCGTCGTCGACGGCGCGGTCTACTGCACCGCCGGGCTGTTTCCCGAACACGGCGTGTACCTGTGCGCGCTGGCCGCGGACAGCGGCCGGGAAGTCTGGAAGCAGAAGATCGACGTCTCGC
Organism: uncultured Pirellulaceae bacterium; assembly: GCA_964443915.1. Lineage (GTDB taxonomy): Bacteria > Planctomycetota > Planctomycetia > Pirellulales > Pirellulaceae > Anammoximicrobium. The sequence continues at coordinate 5,319 of CAYUFW010000018.1, read as the reverse complement.
CGCAGGGCTACCTGCTCGCGTCGCCCACGCGGCTGTTCGTGCCTACGGGGCGGACGGCGCCCAGCGTGTACGAACGGGACGACGGCAAGGCGGTGGGCAGCTTGCCCGGCAGCGGGGTCGATGGGCGGGGCGGTGGCGGCTTTGCCGTGCTGTTGGACGAGACCGTCGCGCATAGCAGCGGCGAGGCCGGCGGCATCAGCTTCTCGTCGCCCGGATCGAGCGAGAAGATCATGTTCACGGCCGGCCAGCGGATGCTGGCCCAGGGCTCGAGGGCGTACATCTACGGCAAGGACCGGCTGTTGGCCCTGGACTGGGCCGAGTATTTCGAGTTCAGCCGCCTGCAAAACAAGAAGGACAAGACGGCGGACGAGCAGAAGCGCCTGGCCGAGTTGCGCGGTGCGGGCCAGGCCTTCGTGAAATGGGACGTCCCCTGTCCGCCGACGTACGAGATCGTGCTCTCCGGCGAGACGATCTTCGCTGGCGGCGACAGCCGCGTGGCGGCCTTCAGCACGGCCGACGGCAAGATGCTGTGGAACGCCGTCGTCTGGGGCAAGGCGTACGGACTGGCCGTGGCGGGCGAATCGTTGTATGTCAGTACGGACAAGGGTCTGATCTACTGCTTCCAGAACACGGCGGATCCGGATCGCGCGCCGCTGCCCACCGAGCCGCTGGTGTCCGCTTCGCCCTACGCCGACGATCCGGGCGCGGCGCGGGATCGGCAGGTGGCGGACCTGGCGCTCCAGACCGCAGGCGTCAAGCAGGGATACTGTCTCGTCCTCGGCGCCGGCGCGGGCCGGCTGGCCTACGAGATTGCGCGGCGGTCGCAGTTCCAGGTCATCGGCTTGGAGGCCGACCCCGCGCAGGCCGAGAAGGCTCGGCGCGTGCTGAGCCAGGCGGGATTGTACGGCACGCGGATCAGCATCCATCAGGCGCCGCTGGACAAGCTGCCGTACCCGCCGTACTTCGCCAACTTGATTGTCGCGGACGAGTCGGCGGACCGCGGCAAGCTGCCGTTCTCTGCGGCCGAAGTGTTCCGCGTGCTGCGCCCCTGTGGCGGAGCGCTGGTCGTGGCCCAGCCGCCCGGCGGTCTGGACGCGGCCGCGTTGCAGAGTTGGGGGCAGGACGGCATCGCCGGCTGGAAGACGGAATCCCTGCCGGGCGGCGGTGTCGTGGGCACGGCCGTCCGCAGCCCGCTGCCGGGCACCGGCGAGTGGTCGCATTTCTACGCAGACAGCGGCAACTCGGCCTGCAGCCAGGACAACATGCCGCCGGGCCCGGTGGACATCCAATGGTTCGGCCGGCCCGGTCCGCGGCGGATGCCCGACCGGCACGACAAGAACGTCGGGCCGCTGTACAAACATGGACGGCTGTTCGTGTCCGGGGACAACTACGTCCTGGCCGTGGATGCGTACAACGGAACGGTCCTCTGGGAGCGCGACGTGCCGGATTCGATTCGGCTGGGGGCGTTCAAGCATTCCGGCAGCATGGCGGCCAGCGACGATCGGCTGTATCTGGCCGCGGGCAGCGACTGCCTGGCCTTCGACGCTCAGACGGGCCGGCAGGAACTCGCGCTCACGGTTCCCCCCGCCGTTGACGGCCGGAGCAACGAGTGGGGTTACGTCGCGTGCGACGGCGACCTGTTGCTGGGCAGCGTCTGCCGGTCCGGCGCCGCGTTCCGCGTCCAGGACTTGGACACCGAGACCCTGATCTGGCGTGATTTCATGCCGGTCGTTTGCAGCGACGCCCTGTTCGCCCGCGACCGGCACACGGGCGAGGAACGATGGACGTACACGCCGCAGAAGGGTGTGATCATCAACCCGACGATCGCCGTGGGCGGCGGCCGGGTGTACTGCGTCGAGAGCACCAACCCGCGGTCGCGCGATTACGCCGACGGCCGGGTGAAGCTCGATGTGCTGCTGGGCCAAGGCGCGAAGCTCCTCGCGCTGGACGTCCGGACCGGCAAGCCGGTCTGGCAACGCGAGGCGCCTTTCGCCGCGCTACAGCACATTATCTACCTGAGCTATGCCAAAGAGACCTTGCTGGTGACGGGCACGAAGAACGTGCTGGTGGAGGGCAAGGGCCGGGTCCGCTACGATCTGCACGCCTTCGAGGCAGCCACGGGCAACTCCCTGTGGCAGAACACGCAGACGCCCATCCCCGATCACATTTTGCAGGGCGGGCACGGCGAGCAGGTGCAGCACCCGGCCATCGTCGGCGAGGCGATCTACAACACGGGCTTCGCCTGCCACTTGCGGACGGGCGAACCGATCGAGAGCTGGAAATGGCAAAAGAGCGGCCATTGCGGCACGCTGACGACGTCGGCCCAGTGCGCGTTCAGCCGCTACTCGCAACCGCGGATGTTTGACTTGCAGACCGGGCAATACACCGTCTTGAGCCAGACCACGCGTTCGGGCTGCTGGGTCAACATCCTGCCGGCCGGAGGCTTGGTCCTGGTTCCCGAGTCCACGGCGGGCTGCATCTGCGGCTACCCGCTCCAGACTTCGGTGGCCTTGACGCCGCGCTAGCGTGGATCATTCACCTCGCGCGGCCGGCACTCAGCAACCGTCGGCCGTCGCGCCCGAACTGTCTCAACCGTAGCCCCTTGCCCGTCCGATGTAGAGCGAGGGTACGGGTGCTGAGCGAGCACGTACGCCTGGGATCGACCGAAGCAAACTGCATCCCTTTCGTGCTGGGACGGAGCCGAAGTCATGATTCGCCGGGTCCGCAGAAATCGGCTGGCGAGGGCCGCGGCCGTAACGATGGGACTGATTGCCCCGATTTTGGCGGTCGTAGCGGACTCGGAGGAATTCGGGGCCGGTTCGTGCCGCGGCCCGGGCACGCTTTTCCAGTGGAGCTACGGCGCCAGTTTCTCGGGCGGTCCCGATCTGAGCGAGCCCCTGGTTACGGACCGACCGGATTTCACCGAAGCGTCGGCGACGGTGGGGCGAGGCGTGACTCAGCTCGAGTCGGGATACACGTACGTTCGCGACCGCGGACCGGGGACCTCGTTCGACGGGCACGCCTTTCCCGAACTCCTGGTGCGACAGGGGATGCTTGCGGACTGGTTCGAGTTGCGCGTCGGCTGGACGTGGCTGGCCGAAACGGAGACGGATGGAGGCGTGACGACGCGCCACAGCCGATCCAGCAATCTGTTGGTCGCCGTCAAGCTTGCGTTGACGCCGCAAGAAGGGCTCCTCCCTGAAATGGCGCTGGTTCCGCAGGTCTTCCTCCCCGTCGCCGACGACCCCGCACTCGGCGGCGGTGAGCTTCTGCCCGGAGTGAACTGGATTTACGCGTGGGACCTCTCGGATCGAATCTACCTGGCGGGCTCATCGCAACTTCTCCAGACCTTGGACGAAACGACCGGGCGGCCGTTCAGTCTGTACGTGCAATCCTGGGCGTTCGGTTACTCGATCTCCGAGCGCTTGGGCTCGTATGCCGAGTGGTTCGTCTTCGTGCCGGACGGGGCAGACGATGCCAGCACGCAACACTATCTGAACGGCGGCTTGACCTATCTCGTCAGCAACGATATCCAATTGGATTGGCGGGTGGGCATCGGACTGAGCGATGCTGCGGACGACTTCTTCACGGGGCCGGGGCTTTCGATCCGGTTTCCGTAGTCCGGCCCGCGGCCGCAACGCAGGGTCCGGCCCGGCTCCCCGGCGGGGGCCGAAGGAGGTGCGAGAAAAATGGACCCTGTGACCAATGCCGTGTTGGGCGTCGCGTTTCTGGTCGTCGGAGTGGTGGCCGCCGGCCTGATGTACCACCTGCGCGGACGCGGTCCTTAGTGCAGCACCGGGCAGGTATCGAACCAGAGCCGTTCCTGCCGGGCCATCCACTCGGTCGCTTCCACCGGTCCCCACTCGCCCGGCTCGTACGGCAGCAGCGGGGGCTGCGCCGCTGTGTCCCAAGCCGCCTGGATCGGATCCACGAGGCTCCAGGCAGCTTCTACCTCGTCGGCCCGCGCAAACAGGCTCGCATCCCCGTTGATCGCGTCCAGCAGCAGCCGCTGGTACGCCTCCGGCATCGGCCCGGCGAACTTGTCGCGGAAGCGGAAGCTCAGATCGGTCATGCGGAGTTGCATGCCCGCGTCCGGGACCTTGGTGTGAAAGTGGAGTTGGATACCCTCGGCCGGCTGAATCTGGATGACCAGGCGGTTCGCATCGCGGTGATCGCGCGGGCCGCCCTCGAACAGCATGTACGGCGGTTCGCGGAATTGGATGACCACTTGGGTCGTGGGGCAAGACATGGCCTTGCCGCTGCGCACGTAGAACGGCACCCCTTGCCAACGCCAGTTGTCGACGTGCAGTTTCAAGGCGGCGAACGTCGCCGTTTGACTGTCCGGCCGCACGCCGGGCTCCGCCAGGTACCCGCGGTACTGGCCGCGGAGCGTGTCCGTTGCGATCTCTTTCAGCCCCAAGGGCCGCACGGCCCGGAGGACCTTGACTTTTTCGTCGCGCACCGCCTCGGCTTCGAACCGGACCGGCGTCTCCATCGCCGTGAGGGTCAAGAGCTGGAGCAAGTGGCCCTGCAGCATGTCGCGCAGCACGCCCGCCGTGTCGTAGTAGCCGGCCCGATGGCCCACGGTGAGCGCTTCCGCGGCGGTGATCTCGACGTGCTCGATGTAGTTGCGGTTCCAGACCGGCTCGAAGATCGTATTGCCGAACCGCAGCACGAGGACGTTCTGCACGGTTTCCTTGCCCAGGTAGTGATCGATCCGGTACACCTGACTCTCGCCAAAGACCTCGTGGATCTGGCGGTTGAACTGCCGGGCGCTGGCCAGGTCCGTGCCGAAAGGCTTCTCCACCACGACGCGCCGGGGGCCGTGCGTTTCGCCCGCCATTCCCGCCGCGCCCAGGTGCAGCACGGCCGGAGCGTAGAATTGCGGGGCGATGGCCAGGTAGTACAGCCGCGCCGCGGCCGCATCGCCCTCGAGTTCCTGCAGGAGGCGTTCCAGGGCCTGGACGTCGTCGGCGCTGTCGACGCTCCCCGGAGAATAGAAAATGCGGGGAGCCAGCGCGTCCCAGGCCGCGGCGTCGAACTGCGCCCCCAGAAAGCCCGCGGTGGATTCCGCCAGACGCTCGCGCCACGCTTCGTGAGAAAACGCCGTCCGCGCAAAGCCCACGATCTGCGTGTCCGGCGGCAAGCGTTTCTTCTGGTGCAAGGAGTAGATGGCGGGAATCAGTTTCCGGCTGGTCAGATCCCCCGACGCTCCAAAAATCACGATGGTCTGCCTCATCAGTGGTTCCCCCAATTTCGCCGCGGCCGCCTCAGCCTAAACGAATTGGTCTAACGAATTGGTTTTTATCCCACCTGCCC
>CAYUFW010000017.1:46616-50287 GCA_964443915.1 uncultured Pirellulaceae bacterium | reverse complement strand
GCCACAGCCGCTCCACGAACACGTTGTCCAAGGCCCGCCCACGCCCGTCCATGCTGATCGCTACCCCGGCACGCTCCAAACGGCTCGTAAACGCCAACGCCGTGTACTGCACGCCCTGGTCGCTGTTGAAGATCTCCGGCCGCTCTCGCCCCAGTGCCTCCTCCAACGCCTCCAGGCAGAAGCTGCCGTCCAGCGTGTTCGACAACCGCCAGGCCAACACGTATCGGCTGTACCAGTCCAGGATCACCGTCAGGTACATGAACCCCCGCGGCATCGGAAGGTACGTGATGTCGCTGGACCACACCTGATTCGGCCTCACCACCTCCACCGACCGCAGCAAATACGGATAAATCCGGTGCTCCCGATCCCGAAGCGTGGTCCGCGGTTTGGGGTAAATCGCCTCCAGACCCATCAACCGCATCAGCCGTTGCACCCGCTTCCGGTTCACCCCCAACACCTCGGCCAGCTTGCGGCTGCCGTAAAACGGCGTCGCCAAGTACTGCTCGTCCAGCCGACGCATCATCGCCAAATTCTCCGGCGTCTCCCCCGCCGGCTCGTAGTACCAGCTCGAACGGTTCAGCCCCAAGAGCTCGCATTGACGCCGAATGCTCAAGGTCCCATGTTCCTCCTCGATGCATCGCCGCTTCTCCTCAACTGAACTGGGCAGCTTTTTTTTTCACCCAGGCCAACTCCATCTGAAGCCGGCCGATCTGCTCGTACAACTCGGTCGCCAACGCCTCCTGCTCCGGCGACCCAACCGCACGCTCTCGGCTGAAAATCTCCGCCGCCCCCTCCAGCAGCTGCCGTTTCCACTGCGTCACCTGCGTCGGGTGCACCTCAAACTTCGCTGCCAATTCGCTCGTCGTCCGATCTCCCTTCACCGCCGCCAAGGCCACTCGTGCCTTCAACTCCCCACTGTGTTGCTTTCGCTTTCGCGACATTTTCTCCTCTCCCCAAAAACAAACCTCGGAACCACCTCAAACATAGCTCCGTGGTCCAGTTTCCGGGGTCCACTATAGTCTGCCGGTACGCCTTCTCGATTGGACCAGCAATCCGCTTGCCGCACTCTACTTTGCATGTGAATATCGAGGCGAACAGACGCCGAACCACGCTTGCATCTGGGTAATGACGCCGGCGGGAGACATCCGCGCCCGAATCGACTGTTTCGACGCGGACATGCAGCCCTGGGATGTAAAAGGCGTGAGAGTCTTGTATCCCATGGTTGTATCCCCGCGAATCAACGCACAATGCGGTCTTTTCACAATCCAGGAAGATCCCTTCACCGCCTTGGAAGATATGGGTGGCAAGGACTTTCCAGAGAGCGATCTTGACGTTGTACGTATGGTGGAAGTCAAAGTGCCCGGGGATTCTAGAGCGAGACTTCTACAGGAACTCAACGAACGCGAGGTGACGCGACGGACGTTGTTTCCAGATCTGGACGGAATCGCACAGGGTCTGGTTAATGCGGAGATTCTGCGAAGCAGGGGATGGCCAAAACGGAGAAGGAAGAACGCGCCGGCCATCTGAGGCAGCTGCCGGAGGTCGCGTTCGTCGAGTTGACGCGTCAACCACACCAGGGAGTGACCAGCGGGTGATCATGGCGGCGCAGGGCGGGGCGCGAGACGCGGGACAGGTCGAAGCCAAGGCCCAAGGGTTCGGCCCAGTTTATTCCGCTTCACACACAACTCGGAAGCCGACGTTGAAGACGCGCTGCCACGGCTGGTAGCTCAGGCGACAACCGGAGCGCGACAGGTCGGCACGCTGCTGCCAGGAGCCGCCGCCGGCGATCTTCCGAGTGTCGGCCGCGGCGTGGCGCGGTTCGTCGGCCTGGAACGGATACCGCAGATCGGCGCTGGCGGTCCATTCGGCGACGTTGCCGTGCGTGTCGTGGATGCCCCAGGCGTTGGGCCCGTACGATCCGACCGGCGCGGAGACGGCTTGCTTGTCGTAAGATTTCCGTTGTCCCACCTGCGGGGCCCGGCAGAGTTGGTCCGACGTCTGCCGCCGCTGCAAGTGCGACTTGTCGCTGGCCGTCGCCGCCCACCGCCGCCGCAGTCAGCTGCGGACGCGCTGTCTGGCCCAACTCCGCGCCGGCCAACTGGAAGCGGCGGTGCGGGCCGCCGCCGAACTGCACGCCCTGGCCCCCGACGCCGACAGCCGCCGCCGAAACTCGACTTCTTGGACTTCTTGGCAAACGCAATCATCGCCACCCCCCACGGGCGAGCCGGCTGATCCGATACCGAAAGCGTCGGGCGCAAACTGCCTGGGCCAAGTGAACAACTCATAGCCTTGCCGTTCACCTGCAGAAAGGCAGAGTAGGATGATCGAGCCAATGCCTCGACGATTCCGGACTACCCACTACGACGCCGATTGCTCGGCATCTCCGGCTGCGGTACGATGGCAGCTGATGTGTTGGGGGCCTGTCGCCGACTCGCCAGCGGACTCCACGACGAACGATTGAATGGGCCGAAGCGGCGGTTGTGCTCAGCGGGCGGGCGGCACCGGCTGAAACTGCATTGGAGCGATCACAAGTGCAGACGTTCATTGAGACAATTAGTGTCGCGGGTGGAATCCTCTTGGCCATCGTGGCCGCAATCATGGTCTTGACGCTTTTCTTTCGCGGGCTGTCCTGGATTTCCGGGGCGGGTTCGCGGCCAGATCGGATTGCCGTTCGGGGCGTCCTGAAGAAGGACACACTCGCAACGGTGCATCTTGGCGGCGGGAAGACATTCGAGCGGGTCCGATTCATTGGGTTCACCAACTCGCAAACATCCAAGACACACCTGCCGTTCGAGTTGAACGGCATGGTCATCCTTGAAGACGAACAGAAACAACGGTATCTTGTCCGTGCAAAGGACATCCAACTGATTGTCGTCGCTCCCGATGGCAATGCGGGGTGATTGACTGACGCTTGGACAGGTTCTTATTGTCCGCACAGCTGGCTTTTCGCCGGAGTGGAACGATGGTCCCGAGCGATTCTGACCCGCTGGCTGCTCCGCAGGGCGAACCACCCCTTCGGGAAGTCCGACCCGACGAGATCACGATCAACGGCTTCGAGATTTCCGCCGATCTCGACCTCAGCATCTTCGACCCGTCCCAGACCGCGCCGTCGCTGGGACGGCTCGGGAAGTACGAGGTGATCGAAGTCGTCGGTTACGGCGGGATGGGTATCGTGTTCCGCGGGCTCGATCCAGACCTCGGCCGTACTGTGGCCATCAAGGTGCTCAACCGGCGGCTGGCCGCCAGCGCCACGGCGCGGCGACGGTTTCTGCGCGAGGCCAAGGCGGCCGCCGCGGTCGAACATCCCAATGTGTTGACGATTCACGCCGTCGAAGAGCACCGCGGCACGCCGTTTCTCGTGATGGAGTTCGTCGCTGGGAAATCGCTCAAGGAGTACATCGCCGCCCGCGGCAGCCTCGAACCGCTGGAAACGCTCCGGCTCGGCACGCAGATTGCGCAGGGTCTGGCGGCGGCCCACGCCCACGGCGTGATCCATCGCGACGTGAAGCCCGGCAACGTGATGCTGCACGACGGGGCCACACGCGTCCGGCTGACCGATTTCGGCCTGGCCCGCGTGACCTTCGACATCGCCGAACAAACCACGGCGGGCGTTCCCATGGGCACGCCGGCCTACATGGCCCCCGAACAGGTCCGCGGCGAACAAGTCGATG
>CAYUFW010000017.1:25031-46574 GCA_964443915.1 uncultured Pirellulaceae bacterium | reverse complement strand
CCTTTCGCCGGGCGCACGCAGGCGGAGACCGTCCACAAGATTCTCAACAGTACGCCGCTGCCGTTGGCGGATCGCGATTCGCGGCCGCCTCCCCTGTTGTGCGAGGTGGTCGAGAAGCTGCTGCAGAAGGACCCCGCCGGCCGCATCCAGACAGCCCAGGAAGTGGCGGAAATTCTGCTCCGCTTCCAGGCGGACATCAACCGGGCGCGAACCAGACAGCCCAGGAAGTGGCGGAAATTCTGCTCCGCAGAAGTGGCGGAAATTCTGCTCCGCTTCCAGGCGGACATCAACCGGGCGCGAACCGACGAATTGGAGCGGGTGCTCAGCCAACCGATGCCGCGCATCGCCCCCGCCCCACCGCGCGAAGGTTCTCTGCCGACGATCGCCCTGCCGGCCGCCCAGTCCAGGGGCGGGCGGTGGCTGGTGATCGCCGGCCTGATGCTGGTGGGGCTGGCCGTGGGGGGCTGGAAACTCTGGGAACGGTGGCATGGCGACGGGGCAACCGCCGGAGTGCCTGCTCCGGACGCGCCGTCAGGCAAGCCCCTTTCCGCCGCGCCGAGCGGGCTGCCGGAAGCGGCACCGCCCGAATCGGCGCTGCTCTCCGAGATCACCGTGGCGCAGGACGGTTCGGGCCGGTTTCGTTCGCTCAGCGCGGCGCTGGCTCGCGCCGCCGAAGGCGCGACGATCACCGTGCTCGATGAGGGGCCGTACGCCGAGTCGCTTCGCCTCGAGGATCGGCCGAACGGCCTGACCCTGCTGTCGCCACGGCGGGCTGTGCTGCAGTCGCCGGCCACGGGCGAGCGCACGCTGCTGCACCTGCGAAACGTCCGCGACGTCACCGTGCGCGGCTTCCGGCTGGAAACGGAGGCCGGTAGCGGAGACGACGCGATTCTGACCACCGGCACGGTCACCGCGACGTTCGAAGACCTGCAAATCGTGCCAGACTCCGAAGCACAGGGCGGGGCCCTCGTGCGGTGCGACGCGCAGGGCTTGGATTCCGCTCTCGTGCTGCGCCGCTGCCGACTGACGCTGCCGCCCCACGGCCTGGGCGTGTGGATCGATGGCCGGGACCCGCCTGGCAGCGTCGAGATCGTCGACAGCCAGTTCACCGGGCCGATGTCGCAGGTTGTGGTCTTCGGCAGCTGTCGGCGGCTGCGCATCGCGGGCAACGTCTTCGACGGCGGGACGAACGCCGTCAATCTCGACGTGCAGCGGTGGCACGCGGAAACACACGTGGAAATCACGAACAACACGTTCGTCCGCACGCGGTTTTGGCTGGGCTTGGTGCAAACCTTCAAGGCATCCCAGCCCGCCGCCCAGGCCACCGGCCGCGTCTGCAACAACCTGATCCTCGGCGGTGAACGCATTCAGGGGAGTGACGAGCAACTGGAGCATGCCTTGCGCCTGTGGCAGTTTGCGGCGAACTGGTGGGAACGCGACGCGACGACGCAGCCCGGTGCCGACCGCGACGGACGCATCGCCCAGTCTACCGAGTCGCTCCAGGTGCCCGAGCGCGCCGCGGTCGACACGCCGGGATTTCTGTGCCCCGCCCCCGGCTCGCCGCTGGTTTCGGCCGGGGTCGGAGGCGATCTGCCGAAGTACGTGGGAGCGAAAGCACCGCACACGGAGAAGACGGGCCCGTGAGCACACGGCCCGGCTCACTCCGCTTCGGACACGACTCGGAAACCGACGTTGAAGACGCGCTGCCAGGGCTGGTAGCTCAGGCGGCAGGCGGAACGCGACAGGTCGGCGCGCTGCTGCCAGGAGCCGCCGCGGGCGATCTTCCGGGTGTCGGCCGCGGCGTGGCGCGGGTCGTCGGCCTGGAACGGATACGGCAGATCGGCGCTGGCGGTCCACTCGGCGACGTTGCCGTGCATGTCGTACACGCCCCAGGCGTTGGGCCCGTACGATCCGGCCGGCGCGGAGACGGCTTGCTTGTCGTCCGCCGGCTCCACGGCGAAAAACGGCTTGACCTTTTCCATAGCGGCTTGCCGTCCTGGGTTGCCGGCACCCACGACCCAGACGCGCAAGAAAAACGGCTTGACCTTTTCCATAGCGGCTTGCCGGCCGAGGTCCAACAGCGTCGAGTCGGCCAGATTGGCGAAGGCCGGAAACGCCGAAGCTGTGGCGCCGAAGCTCCACGGCGTGTCACTGCCGGCGCGGCAGGCCCATTCCCATTGAGCTTCATCGGGCAGCGAGAACCGCTTGCCCGTCTGCTGCGATAGCCACGCACAGAACTCGTTGGCTTCGTGCCACGAAACGCGGCACACGGGCTGCCGGGGCTGGTTCAGCGCGGCGAAGTGACCGGGATGCCATTTGAGCCACAGCATGGGCTCCGAGCCGCTGTCGTGCGATGGCCGGAAGCGGTGGAATTGCTCGTTGGTCACTTCGCAAGCGCCGATCCACAACGGGCGGGCGATCTTCGCGGCGTGCCGCGGCCCCTCGTCGGAATAGCCCGTCGCATCTCCCATCACAAAATCTCCCGCAGGAATGCGCACCAGGTCCAGACTGACGCCGGCGCCGAGTTCGATCGTCAGCCGGGTGGGCACAGCGTGGCCCCCGACGGCCCGGCGGGGGTCGGCCGCCGCCTGACGCCGCTGGGCCTCGGCCGCGTCGAACGGCCAGCCGGCCGGCGCGGTGATCGTGGCGGGTGGTTCCTCGGGCGGCGGCATCTGCGGGCTCACCGGCGTGCTCGGCACGTCGGGAATCACTTCCGGATCGTCGTCCACGCCGCCATATCGGCGCAGCAGTTCCATGCGCCGCTGGCGGAAGTGCTGGATCTCGTCGACCGGCGACGGCCGCAAGCTCCTGTTGAAGAACGCGGTCGGTTGCTGCAGGAATTGCTGCCGGTTGCGGACCGTGGGGATTTCGAGCCACGTCCCGTAGGCCGGGGCGTTCATGTCGATCCACGTCACGAGCCGGTCCCAAGCCTCGTCATCGAGTTGGACGCGGTGATGGCCTTTGCGGAGCATCTGCACCAGCGGGTTCGTGTCGGCGTGGTAGTCGGCCACCGGGATGACGCTCGGCCCTTCCAGCCCGGGACTGCGGACATAGCGCCGCAGTTCGTAAAACGAGGGCGGGAACGGGAACGGCGAATGCCGCATGCTCTTGGGCTCGGCACGCCGCAGGTCCACCATTTCGGCGCCGCCGGTTTGCGGCTGGCCGTTGTGGCAGCCCACACAGAACTTGTCCAGCACCGGCTGCACTTCGCGGTCCCAGCTGAACCCGCGCACCGGGCCGCGCCACGGTGTGATGGCCACCGGCGGGCCGTCGGGCATGCCGGACGCCGGCCGCGGCGGGGCACTGTTGGCATGTTCGTGACAGCCGACGCACGTGACGGCTTCGCCCGGCATGGCGGTGAACCAGCTGCGCATCAGCTGCACCGCCTTGCCCTCGGCGTCCAACGGCTGGATGGCGATGGGCGTGTTGGCCGGGACGGTGAAGTAGGCCGAGCCGTCGGCGGCGACCGGGACGGTGCCGAGCACGCGGCGCACGTCCCACGGGCCGTCCATGCCGACATAGTCCTCGATGCCCGATGTGCCGTAGTAGTTGAAGTGGTAGGTAAAGAGCCGGAGATTTTTGACCGCGCCGCGCGGGACGCCCGCCAGTCCGCTGCCCTGGTAGATGTCCTGCAAGTAGACGGTGCCTTCGCGGGCGGCCAGGTTCACGCGATCGGGAATGACCGGCGGCCGCGGCGTCTTGCGCACCGCAACCGGCTCGAACAGCACCCAGCCTTCCTCCTCACGGAGCAAGAGCATGTTGTCGAACGTGTCGACGAGGTAGAGACCCCAAGGCGACTGCGCGTCGGGCTTGCAGGACACAAGGAAGTACTTGTCGCTCAACGGATACGGATGGAGGAACTTGGGCCAGGACGCATCGACCAGGTTATCGACCATCTTCGCCTCGACGGCCTTCCCGCGGCCCGGAATCCGCTGGACGGCCCCTTCCGCCAGCCGCCGGCCTTTGGCCACGTCGAACACCACCAGTTCCCCGGCGCGGGCCGTGCCGTGATGCCCGGTGATGATGGCCACGAACTTCGTCGGGCAGCCGGGAATGGGCCGCGCGTAGAAAATGCGGTTGGGCCAGAAACTGCCGCTGGCATAATGGGCCCGCTGGCCGGTTCCGTCGGGATTCATCGTCACCAGTCGCCCGGTGAAGGCGTGCGCGATGTCGGTGTATTCCCAGCGGGTGTACAGGATGCGGCCATCGGCCATGACCGAGGGATAGAAGTTATGGTCCTGGTCGAAGCACAGCCGGCGCATCGCCGAACCGTCGGTGTTCGCGATGCAGAAGTTGGCCACCTCGTCGCACCGCCGCTCGCACGGGACCGACTGGAAACAGGCCGACGACGCAAACAGGATCCGCCCGTCGGGCAGGTAGCAAGAGTCGTAGTTGTCGACGTCGTTCTCCTCGTCCCGCGTGACTTGGCGCAGGGTGCGGCCGTCGACCCCTATCTCGAAGATCTGCCACCGTTGGTGACTGCCGACCGAGGAGAACAACAGCCTGTCCGCGTCGAAGTGCAACTTCAGATCGCCGACGAAGACGGGCTTTTCGGGGCGATATAGCGTCGTGACGTGTCCGTCGGGACGGACCGGCGAGAGCGCGGCGATCTCGTTGTCGAACGCGATCTCGCGCAGGTAGCCGTTGCCCTGGAAGTTGATCGGCAGGCCGTTCAGGAAGCCGATCGTGTCGTTGCCCACGAAATGGCCCGCTTCGCCGCGGACTCGCGGACGCGGCAGCTTCTGTCCGGCGTCCGCACGCCTAACGAACAACAGCCGGTCGAAATCCAGCAGCGGATTGGCCAACAGAGCTTCCGTCCGCAGCGACTCGAAGCGTTGCACGGCGGCGGCCAATGCTTCGAGGTTGGCAGGCGAGCCAGCATTGCCGCGTGCCTCCGCCTCGTCGGCCTCGATCTCCGCCAGACGCCGCAGATAGTCCGGCCCTTGGCCGTACCGCTCTCCGAACGTCCGCATCAGGTCCACCACGGCCAGCCGCAACGCTTGGACCTTCGCGCCGTCCCAGCGGGCCGGCGTGTCTTCGATCTCGCGCGACCGGTAGTACAGGCTTCGGAGCGGTCCCAGGTCGGTGGTCGGCTGGACGTTCCGGGCGAGTTGGCGGGCCCGCTCGCTCAGTCCGGCTCGCATGGCGGCCACGTAGCGTTCGGCCAACCCGGCCGCCGTCACGCACTGTCCGGCCGGCGGCCAAATACCGTCCTGGCGCTCCCAGGCCATTTGCTGGCGCGATGGGGGATCGGAGAAGTCGCGCCGGAGCCGCCGCCAGAGGCTCTCGTTCTGACCATCGCCGCTCTTGATCGAGGAATCCGCCGCCGCGGCGTTCTGGCGGGCGAGGGCCTCGAGGCTGGCGGCCATCGTCTCCTGCCAGGTGGACTTCCTCGTGTAGTACGTCCACGGCCCCGGCCCGACGCGCGTCACGCGGCACTCGGCAAACCAGACCGTCGATCCGCCGGCTCTCGGACCGCCCGAGGATCCAAGCAGCGCCGGATATCCGATGAGCGACTGGTCGAAGCCCGTCCAAGAGACCATCCATCCAGCCGGCTCCGGCTCACCGTCCCGCCAGGCCTTTCCCTTGAGTTCGCCGCCGTTCCGGCACAGTGTCATCCAGTACCACGTACCGGTCTGGTAGGAGAACGTACAGCCGGGGGCCCACGTCACGTAGTCGTGGACGAACTGGAGCTGTCCCCGGTTGAACGCCAGATTCAGCCCAAAGCCGGTCACCGGATCGCAGCACAGCCCGACGCCGGCGCGGGCCTGATCGTCGTCTTTCCAAGTCTCCAGGCGGAGCTTGGCGGTCACCATGATTCCGGAGGCCAACTCCTCCGCGTCGTCGACGACCAGGACCGCTTTGCACGGGTCATCGAGCCCCGCGTCCAACTGCTTGAGAACACCCTCCTGCACTTGCCACGTGCCGCCGATTGTCTTCCACGGTTTGGCGAGCGCCGCGTTCTGAAACGTGCAGCCGAACAGTTCCTTCTCTTCGGCGGCGGAAACGTCGCGTCCGGCGGCAAGCCACACATGGCCCAGCAGGAGCCAACCCAGCGCGATGCAACGAATGCTCGGCCGCCACGGACCGCGCCGTGCCTCGGAAGCAGATGTCCGCACGGAGTGCGTGCGACAGGCTGGCAACAGGAACCGATCGACGTTACGTTCAGGAAACATCGCTGACGGCCTCCCTGGACAGGTGACAACTGCCAGTGTCCATGATAAAGGTAAGACCAGCGGGAATCCATCACACCGGGCCCGGACCATCCGTGATCGGAGCCTGTCCCATCTTCGGAGGAGAGGACCATGGGAAATCGCGTCCTGACGTGCGCACTGTGCGCCGCCGCTCTGGCCATGACGGCCCGGGCGGATGAACTGGCGGACCGGTTTCAGCACCCGGACGACACCGCTCGGCCGCGCGCCTACTGGTTCCACATGAGCGGCAACATCACCAAGGCCGGCATCACGGCCGACCTGGAGGCGATGAAGGAGATGGGCCTCGGCGGCACGCTGTTCATGAACGTCAGCGTCGCCCTGCCGACGGGACTCGTCGAGACCAAGGACTTCATGTCGCCCGCCTGGCAGGACTGTTTCCAGCACATGCTCAGCGAAAGCGCCCGGCTGGGCCTCGACTTCGGGTCGGCGCTGTGCGACGGCTGGGGAAACGCCGGCGGGCCGGCCATCCCGCCGGAACTCGCCATGCAGCGGCTCACGTGGAGCGAGATCCGCGTGCGCGGCGGCGAGGTCGTCGAGATCGCCAAACTGCCCCAACCGGCCAGCTTGCTCGACTACTACCGCGACGTGGCGGTGCTCGCCTTCCCGACGCCGCCGGGCGACCGCGAGCCCGCGCCGCCGCCCAGGGAGAATGTGCAATTGCAGCGTCCAGCCGGCGGCTCGGCGGAACTGCGGTTTGATTTCGAGACGCCCGTGACCGTACGCGAATTGACGCTAGCGGATGTCGACGGTCTATCGCCGTTCGGCGAACCGGTCGCGGCGATCGAGGCCGGCGACGACGGCATCGCTTGGCGCGAGGTCAAGACGTTCCCGGCCTCCTGGCGCGGGAAGCCGACGGACTTGACCGTCGCCTTCGAGCCGGTCACGGCGCGGCATTTCCGGTTGCGGTTGCCCGCAGCGAGTTTTTTTCGAGAAGCGCAGATCAAGATCGCGGAAGCTGCGCTGTCCAACCGCGAGCGCATCCACTACTGGCAAGCCAAGGCGGCCCTCGTCGCGCATCCCGAACACGGCGGCGGCGCGGCTCGCTACCTCGACAGCGGCGCGGCGGATGTGCCGGGCATCTCGCCGTCGAGCGTGGTGAATCTCACCGGTCAGACGACGTGGACCGCGCCGGAGGGCGATTGGACCGTACTGCGAATCGGCCACACGCCTACCGGGGCGCACAATGCGCCAGCCACAGAAGCGGGCGTCGGCCTGGAGTGCGACAAGTTCAACCCGCGCGGCGTCGAAGCCCAGCACGAGGCGTTTGTGGACCGGGTGCTCGCCGCCGCCACGCCCGCCGGCAAACGGGCCTACAAGCACACCTGGATCGACAGTTGGGAAGTCGGCCCGCAGAACTGGACCGCGAAGTCTCCGGCGGAGTTCGCGGCCCGCCGCGGTTACGACATCACGCCGTGGCTGCCGGTGCTGGCCGGCGGGCGCACCGTCGATTCGCGCGACAAATCCGAGCGGTTCCTCTGGGATTTCCGCCGCACCATCGCTGACCTGCTGGTGGATCACTACTGGCGGCGTTCGCAGGAGTTGGCGGCGAAGCGCGGCATCGAGTTTCGCGCCGAATCGTTCGGGCGGCAACAGTTCATGTACGACCCGATGAACTACGCGCGGGCCTGCGACATACCCTGCGGCGAGTTCTGGGTCGGCGGCGGACCGCGCGTGGACTGCAAGGTGGCCGCCAGCGCGGCGCACCTGAGCAGCCGGCAGATCGCTGGCGCCGAGGCGTTCACGGCCGGGCGCGGCAATTGGCTGGACGATCCCTGGAGCCTCAAGACGCTGGGCGACCGCGCGTTCTGCTTGGGCGTCAATCAGTACTACTTCCACCGCTACGCGCACCAGCCGTGGCTGCACCTGGTGCCCGGCATGACGTTCGGCCCTTACGGCATCAACTTCGAGCGCACCAACACCTGGTGGCGGCCCGGCAGGGCGTGGGTGGACTACCTGACGCGCTGCCAGTCGCTGCTGCAACAGGGCCGTTTCGTGGCCGATGTGCTGGTGATGCTCGACGAGGGCGCGCCGAGCTACGGAGGCTGGCGGCACGAGTTGGCGGTCCCGCTGCCGGCCGGCTACGACTACGACTTCGCGAATCTCGATGCGCTGCGCGAATCGCGAGTGGAGCACGGCGACATCGTTCACGAGCACGGCATGCGCTATCGGCTGTTGATGCTGCCCGCGACCGGCCGCGCCACGCCCGCCTTGATGCGCGAGGCGTTGCGGCTGGCCGAAGCCGGAGCCACGCTGGCCGCGCCGCGTGAGTTCAACCGCGCGCACGGCCTGACGGCGGACGAGGAAGTCGCCGAGTTGTGGGACAAGATCACGGCCACCGGCCGCGCCGTCGTCGGGGAGAGCTTCGAGGCGGTCGAGAAGAAGCTCGGCCTCGCGCCCGATTTCGCGCACGACGCGGGCGCCGAACTGCTGTGGATTCACCGCACCGACGGCGCCGGCGCGGACTGGTACTTCGTGTCGAACCAGTCCGACGCGGGCTTCGACGCCCTCTGCACGTTCCGCGTCACGGGCCGGCAGCCCGAGCTGTGGGACGCCGCCACGGGCCGCATGCGCGACGTGGCGCGGTTCGAGCAGCGGGGCGGGCACACAACGGTCCAGGTTCCGTTCGATCCCCGCGGCTCGTGGTTCGTGGTGTTCCGCAGGCCTGCCTCGCCGCTGGCGGTGAAACCCGAACCAAGCGCAAGTGCCAAGGCCAGCCGCACGCCGCTGCAGGCCGAGAACCCGACCGTCACAGACAACTTCACGCTCGTCTTCCACGCCCGGCCCGCCGTCGACATCCACTTGCCCAGCGCCGCCGACAAGGGCGTCACCGCGACGCGCGGACAGAACTTTGCGGTGGTCACCAGACAGGGCGAATTGATGTTCGGGCCGGGGCACGTGAACGCAGGCGTCAGCGTGGGCCGCAACGGCGCCGTGGTCTGGGAGCATGGGGCCCGCTACCTCGCGCCGCGGGTCGTGGCCAACCAGCCTATCGGCGACGGGGCGCACCTCGCCCTCGTCTATCGCGGCCGCCAACCGGCGCTCTACGTCAATGGCAAGACCGCTGGCACTGCTCCCGCCTCGGCTTTCACGGTACATCCCGGCTGCACCGGCCCGTTCCAAGGCGAAGTCACCAGCCTGGAACTCGTGACCGCCGCCCTCAACGCGGACGAGATTGCCGCTCGTGCCGCCAGCAGCATCGCCCCCGCACCGCGGCGTGACATGTGGATCGAGAACGGGCGTTTGATCGAGGAAACGGAGCAGCCCGGCGCAAGGACACTCGACGGCGGCTGGAATGTGACGTTTCCGCCCAAGTGCGGCGCGCCCAGCTCCGTGCAACTGGACCGACTCACGGACCTCTCGCGTCACGCCGACGAAGGCATCCGCCATTTTTCCGGCACCGCCGTGTATCGCACGGTATTTGAATCTGAGATCCCAAATCGCAAATCTGAGATCTCAAATCTCAAATCTCAGGTGTTCCTCGACCTGGGCGAAGTGCGCAGTCTAGCCGAAGTGATCGTCAACGGCCGCCGCCTCGGCGTGCTCTGGAAGAAGCCCTTCCGCGTGGACATCACCGGCGCGGTGCAGGACGGCGCCAACGAACTGGAAGTCCGCGTGACCAATCTCTGGGTGAATCGCCTGATCGGCGACGCGGACAAGGTGGCCGCGCTGGGCGTGACCTACCGGGACCGCAACGGCGTGATCGCGAAATGGCCGGCCTGGGTGCCGCAGGACGCTCCGCCCGCCGATGCCCCCGTGACGTTCACGACCTGGCGCCAGTGGGACGGCACCGAACTCCTGCCGCCATCCGGCCTGCTCGGCCCGGTCACGCTAACGGTGACGGAGCGCAAGCCTGTAGAATGACGGTAACCGAAGAGAAGAATGGTTCCGGCCATGCGCGATCTCGTCCACATCAGCTACCGTCGTCATGAACGAGCCGCGCACAGGTGACGCTGAGTCGCCGGACGCCAGTGGTTGGCGATCCGTCCCCTGAGGCTGAAGCGCGAAATCCGCCGTCCAGAGAACGGCGGGAGAGAAGACGAAACCGTCTCGGACCAGGTTCCCGCGTCTACGGCTTTGCACCTTCGGTCTTGGGTTGAACCGGGATCGGCGGCGCTGCTCTGGGTAGGGCCGGCATGGCGCGGATTTGAATGCCGCCGCCGAGTTGCTGTCCGTACTTCTCGTACAGTTTGCCGGCTTCGGGGTGTTTCTTCTTCAATTCGTCCGCGGTCTTGGCGGAATATTTCTCGGTCGTTTCCTTGCCGTCCTTCTTGCGCGTCACTTCCATTTGGATGCCGCCCTGGGCATCTTCCGTGATTTTGACCTTCAGATCCTTCTCGCTGATTTCCATCTGTTTGACGCCGTTATTGATCTGGATGCGGCGCGTCTGGTTTCCCCCGAACGCGTTCACCTGAATCTGAAGCTGGATGCGCTGCTGGCCGACTGGCAAATTGGGGATGTTGGGGCCGAGTTGGATGTTCGGAAGCGGGGGGTTGAGCTTCTGAGGGCTCAGGGCGTCCTTGGCTCGACGCGCCGCGTAGGCGTGGTCGCTGCTGGCGATCTTCTGAAGCGATTCTTTCGCCGCAGTTTTGGTGGAATCGTCGCCCTGCTGGGCGTGTTTTCGCAGGATTTCGATGGCCCGCAACGCAGCTTCACGGCTGTCGCCCAAGGCGACTTCGACCAAAGCGGGGAACGCGTCCTTTCCGGCCATCTCCAATTGTCGGCTCGCTTCGGTTCGTTGGGCGAATTGCGGCGCATCGAGTTGCCGAATCCAATCGGCGATTTGCCTCGCGGCGGCAGACTTGGCGGCAGGATTGGGTTCCGTCGGTGTGCCATCGCCCGCGTAGCCGTGCGGCATCGCGAGGAGGACGGAGAACGAGAAGATCCAAGGACGGAGAAACGGATGCATCGCGGGCATCCTCCACGGGCTCAACTTTGAGTCGCCGATGACGGTCTGCCCCTGATTCTAACGCTTTCCGAGATTCTGGCACCACCCGATTGTC
Organism: uncultured Pirellulaceae bacterium; assembly: GCA_964443915.1. Lineage (GTDB taxonomy): Bacteria > Planctomycetota > Planctomycetia > Pirellulales > Pirellulaceae > Anammoximicrobium. The sequence continues at coordinate 35,359 of CAYUFW010000017.1, read as the reverse complement.
AGGATCTGAACGAGGAATCGGAATCGCGACGATTCCGGCCGTTTACGAAGGAATACAAAGTCGATGCAAGTACTTGAATTTGCAATACTTAGACAAGATAGATCAATCTTGACTGAGATTGCAGGGTCGTTATAATTCGCATTGTTGGCAAATTCGGTAATCTTGGAAGAACCGGACAAGCCAAATGGATGGAACGGTCAAGGAAGGTGTGCTATCTGAGCACATCGCGGGGCTTTTTTCGACAAAGTAGCTCAAGGCTAACTAAGTCGGCTAGGAAGGATTTGACGAGAGCCATGAGTGCAAAAACTGTTTTCACGACCGGGGAGGCGGCCAAGATCTGCAAGGTATCCCAGCAAACGATCATCCGTTGTTTCGACAACGGGACGTTGAAAGGATTCCGGGTGCCTGGAAGCAAGTTCCGCCGCATCCCGCGCGATCAACTGTTTGCGTTCATGCGGGACAACGGGATCCCCACGGACGCGCTGGAAAGCGGCAAACGCAAGGTGCTGATTGTCGACGATGATGAAGAGCTGGTGGAACTGCTCTCCGACGTGTTCGAGAAGGACGGCCGGTTCGAAGTCAAGACGGCGAACAACGGCTTCGACGCCGGGATGCAGGTCCGCGAGTTCCGACCGGATCTGGTCGTCCTGGACGTGATGCTGCCGGACATCAACGGCAAGGAGGTCTGCCAGCGGATTCGCAGTGACGAGACGTTGGAAGCCGTCAAGATCATCTGCATTTCCGGGATGGTCGAGCAGGACAAGGTCGCGGAGTTGCGGCTGGCCGGCGCCAACGATTTCATGCACAAGCCCTTCAACGTCGATCGGCTCCTGGACCGCGCATGTGACCTGCTGGACATTGAGCGAGCTATGGTGGCTTAAGACTGGTCCCAGAAAAGCCCGGTCCCTTCCGCATTCCTCACGCGTGCCGAGCGTCACCGTCGGCACGCGTGTTTTGTTTTGTGCCTCCCCGCATGATCCGACTGCCCGCGTTGACGGCCGACCGTATCCGATGGCACCTGCCGATCTCGAATCCGGGTGCCGGCGGCCTGGTGCGCTGCCTCCTGACAGACGACTTGGAGCAAGCCAGGGCCCAGTTGGCGGAGTTGCTGTCGGAAGAACCGCCGCTGGTCCTGTGGTGCGTCTGCCGGGCGCGCGGCTGGCGAGTTACTCCGCCGAATGGTTTCCAGGACATCGCCGACTGGCTGGCCTCGGATGGCCTCCACGTCCTCCAGTGGGACGAAGATGACGGGGCGGCACTGACTCCTTGCGAGCCGTCCCAGCTGCTGCACTGGGCCCAGTTGGCGGGCCAATCCATCGTGGCCTCACGCCGGGCCGCCGAATGCGGCCCGGACGTCCCGTCGCCGCAGCTGGCCATGTTGGGATCGCTGCACAACGCTGCTGAGTGGTTAGCCGCGTGCGCGGCGGCAGCGGATGCGTCTGCCGCAGCCCAGCAGCCGGACTTCCTGCCGGAGTGGTTGGCCCGGTGGCTGCGAGATCTGGCGGCTCAGCCGGCAGCTGATCCGAACGCTGCACTCGTCGCCAAAGCGGTCGCGGCCTCTGCCGCGGCGGCTGGTGAGGCCACCGCCTCCAGGGCCCCTCCAGAAAGCTGCGGCTTCTCCGCCGGTGAAGTCATCAACCGGGTGCGAGAGCGATGGTTGTCGTCGGACGCGGATTGGGGCAAGGTCCTGCCCCTCGCGGCTCGCAAGCTGGCGAGACTGGGCGAACTGGAAAATCGTTTCGACAGGACGCTGGAGACGGAGAAGCTGGAGTCGTTGAAAGCTTTCGCGTACGGGGCCAGCCACGAAATCAACAATCCTTTGGCCAACATCTCGACCCGGGCGCAGACGTTGCTGCGGGAAGAAATCGATCCCGAGCGGCGCCGCAAGCTGGCCGTGATCAACAGCCAGGCGTTTCGCGCGCACGAGTTGATCGCCGATCTGATGCTGTTTGCCAGGCCGCCCGCCTTGTCTGTGGCCCCCGTCGATCTGGTGGGCTTGGCCGATCAAGTCGTCTCGGAACTGGCGGCGGAGGCGGCGGCCCAGCGGACGACGCTGGTGCGACTGCCCCAGGCCTCACCGGTGATCGTGCGGGCGGATCGCACCCATTTGGCCGTCGCTTTGAAAGCCATGTGCGTGAATTCGCTGGAAGCCTTGCGGCTGGGTGGGCGAATCGAAGTTGCTGTCCATGCACCGGGCGATACGGCGGAGGGCCCGGGCGGCGCCAAGTGGGCCGAGATCGTCATCGCCGACACGGGACCGGGCATCTCTCCGGAAGTTCGTCGCCGCTTGTTCGACCCCTACTTCTCCGGCCGCGAGGCGGGGCGGGGGATCGGACTGGGGCTTTCCAAGAGTTGGCGAATTGTCACGGAACACGGGGGGCGGATCGACGTCGAGAGCCAACCGGAACGCGGTGCCACGTTCAGGATTCGGTTGCCGGCGTGAGAGCAGCCTGTGCTCACTTCGGCGAACGGTGAGGCGTTAGCCCACCGGTTCCTGGACCGCGTGGCGCACGACACGCCGGACGGGGACTTGGCTCGGCGAACGGTGAGGCGTTAGCCCACCGGTTCCTGAGATGCCAGCAGCCCCAATGCGGAAGAAAACCGGCGGGCTAACGCCCGCCGTTCGCCAGGACTTGACAGTGAGCCGTCACGGAACTGGCCAGGCCGCGCAGCTCGTAGCCTCCTTCGAGCAGCGAAACGACGCGGCCCTCGGCACACTCGTCGGCCAAGTCGAGGATCACGCGGGTCAGATCGGCGAAGTCGTCGTCGGTCAAGCGAAAGCCGCCCAGCGGGTCGCCGTCCCGCGAATCGAAGCCCGCCGAGATCAGCACCAGTTCGGGCTTGAATTTCCGGGCGGCGTCCAGCAACTCGTCCGCGAACGCGCCGAAGATCTCGTGGCGTCCCGCGCCCGCGGGAAACGGCCGGTTCATGTTCGTGCCCAGGCCGCGGCCGTACCCGGTTTCATCTTCCGCCCCGGTGCCCGGATACCAGGGCCATTGGTGAGTACTGAAGACGAACACCGAGTCGTCCTGGTAGAACGTGTCTTGGGTTCCGTTGCCGTGGTGTACGTCCCAGTCGGCGATCAAGACCTTGCCGATGCCGTGCCGCTGCTGGGCGTATCGCGCGGCGATGGAGGTGTTGTTGAACACGCAGAACCCCATGCCGCGTCCCGGAGTGGCGTGATGCCCCGGCGGCCGCAGCACACAAAAGGCGTTCTGGACCGTCCTGGCCACAACCGAATCGACCGCCACGCACGCGCCGCCGGCAGCATACACGGCGGCATCCCACGAGCGCGGACCGACGGAGGTGTCGCCGGTGCTCAGGAACTGGGCGCCGCCCAGAATGTCGCGCCGGACCAATTCGACGTAGGCGCCGAAGTGGCACCGCAGGAGATCGTCCCTGTCGGCGGGCCGCGGGGCGAGCCATTCCAACTGGTCGGCGAAAGCGGCGCTCCGCAGGGTTTCCACAATCACCTTGTATCGCAGCGGCGATTCCGGGTGACCGTAGCCCGTATCGTGCTCCAGGAACAGATCGGAATGGATGATGCCGGTCCGAGGGCCGTGTGGCGTTGGGGGAGGGATTTCCTGAATCATGGCTGGGCGACACACAGTTGACGGAATCAGGACTTCGAAGGGAACTGTACGGCAATCTGGATTCTATACCCTTTTCGCGCCGGCCGTACATGGGGGGGCCCGCTGTAGGCGGACGGAGCACTCGATCGCACCGTGCGAGTCCACTCAGCGCAGGTTCACGTCGGTGATCGCAAACCCCGGTCGCCGCGCGGTGTAGCCGCGGTAGTTCAACCGATATCCGGTCTGCGGAAAGGCACTCGGCGGCACCGCGGGCGCAGGATAGGCCGGCGGTGCGCCGGGCAACGGCGGCGACGGGGGAGCGGCTGCGGCCAGGTCGATCTGCGGATAGCCCTCAAAAGCCGGCATGGCCCACAACTGGGCCGGATCAGCGTACAGCTGGTTAACCGCGTAGGTCTGGACGCTGATCCGCAACGAGAGGGCGGGCGGCGGCAGCCGGACGTCGATCACGTGCGGCAGCGACACGCCGGCCGCGGGCTCGTACTGGTGCTGGGATGCGAAGACCGAAGCGATCAGCTGCCCGCGCGGGTCGTACCAATGCTGCTCCTGAATCCAACCGAAGCGGTCGTGCATCACGAGGACTTTCGTCAAATCACCGTCCGGGGACGCGATCCGCGAGCGGATCTCCAATTGTCCCGTGCTGCGTTGATAGGGCCCCTCGTGCAGGCCCGCGGGATCCAGTTGCACCAGCCCAAACGCCTCGACCAGCCATTGCGGCTGGATCGGCAACATCTGCCGCGCGGCGCTGTGCCGGTACTGGTCGTGCCGCGCGAAGTACACTGCTTTGGGCACGTCCGTGGCCAGCTGCGGCGCATCGACCATCGCCCAGAAGAGTTGATCGTTACTGCCCAGGTCCAAGACTTCGCCGACGCCGATGAAGTTGGCTCGCAGGCGGAAGTTCCGTGGCGGTCCGGCGGCCACGCTGGCGCGCAGCGTCGGCATGCCTTGGACGGACAGCGACGCGGAATCGGATTGCAGCTGGCGGATCTGGCCGCTGCTGGCGTTGACGGCCGCAATGACCTCCTGCAGCGTCGGCGGGCCGGCAAACAGCGTGGGCGCCGCCGGCGTCAGTCCTTGGCGCATCGTCGGGCAACTGGCGCCGCTGGCGCACCAGAGCACCGTCACCAAGCACAGATAACCCGCGGCGTGACGTTTCAAGTCAGCATCCTTGCACGGTAGCAGGCACGCTCCGTGTGCCGTAGCCGGCAGACGGCACTCGGCGTGGGCCTACGGCGATTGAGCACTCCCGCCAAACAGCAGTTGAACGAGTTCGTCCTGAATCTTCTGGGCCCGGTCCCCTTCGGGCATCGCCACGGGCACGCGGTATTCGGCTTCCGTGCGGGGGCAGAACACCACGAGCACCTCGCGGCCCGTTTCGTCGGTTTCCGTGTCCTCCACGCGGACAATCCGCTTGCGGGCCATGAGCAGCGCCAGGACGTACCGCACGTCTTCCTGGCCGGGCTGACCCTGCAAACGCTCGAAATAGTCCAGCATCACGTCGTTGGGAGCCCAGTGCGCCTTCCGGGCGTTGGACTCCGGCAGCTGGCACTTCCACCAGCCGAGCGCGTTTTCCGGAGCCCCGTCCCACGCTTCCTGGCAGTAGTCCCGCCGGACGACCTCCGCGCCTTCCGACATCAGCACCGAATAGAACGTCTCGCCGGCCGAGAACTCGCGATCCGTCTTGGCGCACTTCCGGGCGCAGCGTTGAATCTCGAAGTCCAGCATCGGTTACGGCTTTACCACGAAAAGACCAAGAACGTACCAGCGCCCCGGAGCCCGGCGACAAGCGGGCGAATAGTACGCAAATTGGCCGCCCGACTCAAGACGATTCGCGCCGCTGGCTGCTAGCACCCGCGGCCCCGAAATGCCCTTCTCACCCGTGTGCTGCCCCTCGACGGGGCTGCGGTGCGTTGGCATCGCTCGAGAAATATGTGGCGTAAGCTTCCAGCTTGCGATGCCACGATCCGCCGCAAGCTGGAAGCTTACGCCACGGAAAGAGCGGACTGTCATTTCTCGAACGATGCTTAGCGTTTCCGCCCGGCTCGGGACTTGGCCCGGCATGGCTTGGCCCAGCGGGCCTGTTGCGGAGGCTGACAGGTTGGCGTACAAGGGATCGTGGCGATCTTGCCGGAAACCCAGAAACGTGGACGACGGAACCGTCAAGCTGATTACGAGTCACCAGCGCATGAAGGTCTTGCTTGCCGCGCCGCGCGGCTTTTGTGCCGGCGTCAATATGGCGATCGATAGTCTGGAACTGGCCCTGCGGGCGTTCGGGCCGCCGATCTACGTGTATCACGAGATCGTCCACAACCGGTACGTCGTCGAGTCGTTCCGGGAGCGCGGCGTGGTGTTTGTGGACGACCTGGCCGCGGTTCCGGAGGGCTCCCAGTTGCTGTTCTCCGCGCATGGAGTGGCGCCCGAGGTCCGCCGCCTCGCCCGCCAGCGGCGGTTGACGACGATCGATGCGACTTGCCCGCTGGTGACGAAGGTCCATCTGGAGGCGGTTCGCTTTGCCAAGGAGGGATACCAGATCCTGTTGATCGGCCATGCAGGCCACGACGAAGTCGTCGGGACGGTCGGCGAAGCGCCGGACGCGGTGATCCTGGTCCAGGACGAACAAGAGGCGGACCGTCTGGAACTGCCCCCCGGTGCCAAGGTGGCTTACCTGACCCAAACCACACTTTCGGTCGACGACGCCAATCGGATCATCCAGCGCCTGCGGGCTCGTTTTCCGCAACTGGCGGGGCCGGCCAAGGACGACATCTGCTACGCCACGCAGAACCGCCAGGAGGCCGTGCGGGCCTTGTGTGAGGAAGCGGATCTGGTACTGGTCGTGGGCAGCCAGAACAGCTCCAACAGCCAGCGTCTGCGGGAACTGGCCGTCGAACGCGGCGTGGCGGCTCATTTGATCGACGGAGTGGCCGATATCGATCCGGCCTGGTTCGCGGAGGTGCAGACGGTCGTCGTGACCGCCGGCGCCAGCGCCCCGGAGTCGATTGTCGAACGGTGCCTGGACTACCTCCGTGAGCACTGTCAAGCTCAGATCGAAGTCCGCGCCGTTTGCGCCGAAACCGTCCATTTTCCGTTGCCCAAGGAACTGCGCGTCAGCGGCTGATCGACTCCCATGCGATGCGTGAAGCTCCAGGGAGGCCAGGAACCGGCCGGGAGCCGAGGAAGGGTTCCTGGACGGGGCCTCCGCCGTCCCGCGATCATCGCTCGGTAAGCTCTGCTTACGATCCCTCGCGACCTTGCTCACGGCTCCGGCCGCGCGTGGCGGAAGCCGGGCATGTCGGCTTCGGGAGTTTCTTCGGCCAGACGCTTGCCTTGTTGAATCGCTTGCAGCATCGTTTGGTAATCGGCGTCAGCGGTATCGGGGAAGAGGGGCGGGGTGCGGCCGTTTCGCGGTGTTTCGATGCCGCGGCCGCCAGCTGCTGTGGCCAGGTGGGCGGTGAGCGCGGGACTCCAGGCCGGGTGGCTGAAGTTGATCCAGGCCAGACGGCCGTCCCAGATGGCACTGTGGTCGTTGGGTTCCGGGTACTTGCCGTGACAGTCGGCACAGCGGCGGTTGTAGACGCCCAGGAAGTCCTTGGCAAACCAGGCCGAGGGCTGGCCGGTGGCTAGGTCGGTCGCCAAGTCGCGTTTGCCGGGCGAGAGGGGCCGGCTGTGGGCGTACGTGCCGTAGTACGGGACATTGGCGTCGATCCACAAATAGATGCGTCTGCGGTCTTCGCTGGCCACCTGCCGGTCGCCGTGGCCGCCTTCGATATACTCCAAGAGGCGGCTGGCGTGGCTGCCGGTCCAGAGCGGCTGGTTGACCGCCGTGGGGGTCCGCAGCAGCCAGTAGAAGTGAACCAACGGCTTGCCGCGGGCCTGCTCGTCGGGCAGCATTCCGCCCTGGGCCATGTCGTGCTGCCGGTAGGAGCGGCTGCGGCCGAGCAGATTGTCGTAGGCCATGTTGAAGAACCGCGTCTTGTCGCCGCTCAGGTCGCAGCCACCCGCCGGATCGGCGCCGTGGTGGCACTCGACGCAGTACTTGTCGAGCACCGGCTGAACGACGCTCGGAAAATCGACCAGCCCGTCGTGGCCCCGGTCGGGACGTTCGAGTTGCCGCGGCGGATGCCGGGCCGCTAAGGGCAGCCGGGCCGCGGCCAACGGCGCCGTCTGACGCGATTCGTGACAGCCCACACAGCTGAGCCGCTCGCCGGGCATCAGCTGCACGGCCGACGTCATCCGCTGCAGTTCACGCCCCTGGTCGTCCAGCGCCTGGAAATAGATCTCCCGCAGCGCCGGGACGAGGAAATGGGCCGAGCCGTCCTCTTCGACGCTCACCGTGCCCCAATCGCGTTTGGCGTAGTACGTGCCGTAGCTCATCACCGGCGACTGGTCGTAGGCCCGCGACGCGAGATCCTCGGTCTTGCGGACTTGCTCCATGACGCGGAGTTGTTTGACCTGGCCGCGGCGGATCGCCGGCTCCAGGCCTTGGTAGACATCGGCCAACAGGACGACTCCCAGCGGATTCCCGGCGGTGGACTCGGGCGGTTGCAGCGGCGGCTCGACCCGCTCGGGCAGCGACGGCGGCACGGGCGTCGGCCGCAGCGGCAGGGGAAAGTAGCAGCCCAGCTGCGGATCTTCGTAGACCAGCCGCCGATTGTCGTCGGCGTCCAGCAGGTAGATGCGATAACGTTCCAGGCCTCCGCCGCCGTAAGCGCACAGGAACCGACGGTCGCTCAACGGGAACGGGTCGCGGTAAGCCCACTCGTGGCGGCGGTCGCCGATCACCGGGAACTCCTTGGTGAGGTTGATGAAGCCCTTCCCCGGCGGTCCTTCCGGTCCGTCGCCGCGATCGATCAGGCCGATCGCGCCGTGCGGGAACCCGTGGTGCGGGGCAAAGGTCGCCACGAGCCGGTCGTTGCGGCCGGGCAACGGTCGGGCCTGCCAAAACGTCCCCACGTCGCGGATCGTGTTGCCGAAATACAGCGCGTATTGCGTGCCGTCGGGATACTGCGTCCAGAGACTCTGCCGGTAGGTCAGATCGCGGTCGACGTATTCCCAGCGGGTGAACAACACGCGGCCGTCAGGCAGCATCTGCGGGCTGAAGTCCGACAAGGTGTTCATGCTGACGCAGCGCACGTCGCCGCCCTCGCCCGACATGCGGTACAGGTTCGACGCCGGCCCCGGCTGGCACAGCGTGTAACCGAAGCGGCGAGTGGAGACGAACACCAGATCGCCGTCCGGAAGCAAGCACGGACTCACATCGTGGTAGGGGCCTTCGGTCAACTGCTGCAGGCCGCCGCCGTCGGTCCCGATCCGCCAGAGGTGCCAGCACGGCTCGCCCTCGCGCCGGTACGAGAAGAACAACGTGCGGGCGTCGTACGAGACGTTCATGTCGTAGATGCAGCCGGCCGGATCGCTGAAAATGGTCCGCGACTGCTCCGGCCGAACAGGATCGACGATGCGGATGGCGCAGCCGGGAGCGCGTGGCTGCGCCGCCCAGAGATCCTGGCCCACGGCTGGCGGGGCGCTGAGCGGATGACGGACCACCACGGCGATCGGCGGCAGAGGTTCGACGGCCAGCGTCTCCGGCCAGGCCCAATCGCCCGGCTGGATCAACACGCGGGCCAGCCAGACGCTGCCGGCCGCGGCGAGCTTGACCACGAACCGGCCCGCGTCGTCGCCGCGCGCGGGTGTCAGTGTGAAGGGCACCGTCTGCCAACCGCCGCACGCCACCGACAACCGAGTGTCCGCCAACGCCTGCCCGTCGGCCGTCTCGGCGGCCAGCAGCAATTCGGCGGGCTGCTCGCAGCGGACCCAGAGCCAACCCTGGTAGCGGCGGCCTGCCAGCCAGGCCAGGCCCCGCCCATCGAGACCGCAATGCGCGATCCCGACCTCGCCCTCACCGTCCAAGAAAGCGATCCGCTGGGCGCGCCGCTTGGGGTCCGGTCCGTCGGCGATGCTGAATACGCCTCGTGCGGAACCACGGCACACTGGCGTCCAGGGAGCGCAGATCTCGGTCTGGACGCCTGCGGGCCCCAACGGGACGGCCTGTTTCTTGTCTCCGGTGGAGATCCACAAGTTGCGGTAACGCGCTTCCCGCTGCCACGGCCGAAAGGCCACTCCGCCGCCCGTCAACGGGTGCGCGCGGTCTTCGTAGACCAGCATTGTCTTGCCATCGACGACGATCTCCAGCGTGGTTTCCGTCATGCGGACAACCAGCGCAATCCAGCGGTTGACGGGCACGGCGCAGGGGACGTCCTGAATCGGCTCGAAGTTTTGCCGGTGCCGGCCGAGGCGCAAGCGTCCGGCGGCGGCGTCCAAAGCGACTTCGTAGCCATGGAAACTGTCCGCCCCCACGCCGGGTTCGCTCAGCTTGACGATCAGCCCCGCGTTGCCGGACGCAGCATCGGGCAGCAGCACCTCGACGCCGACCTCCCCGCGGGCAAGACTGAGCGCGTCGGCAACCAGTTTCGGCCCCGGCCCCGCGGGAGCGTACAGCACGCCGTCTTCCACCCGCCACGTTCCGCCGAAGGCCCGAAACCCCCGGATGGCTCGCGCTTCGTTGGAGGTCGGGAAATGCTCGTCGATCACCATCCGCCGGCGGTCGAATTGGGCCCCGGCTTGCTCGCCCACACCGCCAGCCAAAACCAGAACGCCGGAAAACAAAAGCCACAGACTCAATTCGTTTCTCCTCTGGGCCAATCCCATTCCCATCATGCGACGCTTGCCCGATCCAATGTTCTC
>CAYUFW010000017.1:18075-24965 GCA_964443915.1 uncultured Pirellulaceae bacterium | reverse complement strand
GGAAACAGAGATAACAGAGACCGCTCGACGAGATGCGCGGACGACGCGCATCCTTCGGGCAGGCCCTAAAGCACCTCGTACACGTCGAGCAAGACGAAGGCTTTCAGCCGGCCGCCCTTGGCGATCGCGATGATCCGGTTCAGCCAATCATACTTGCCGGCCGGGGCCTCGAAGAACATGGCTTCGCGAAAATAGTATTCGGTGGGATCGACCTCCTCGCCCGACATGATTCGGGCAAGAACTTCCGCCGAGGTGTCCCGGATGCCGTGCCCCTTCAGCTGAATCGCAGCGCCGTCGTCCGTGAGAATCGTCACTCGGACATCCAGCTCGGCAACGCCGTCACGGCGAATGAGTTGGAAATCCGAACCGCCGGCCTGCAATACGCCCGCAATTCGATCGCCGCGCAGCGTGCCGCCCGTCACCGGTATGAACAGCCGTTGGCCCAGCGGCCCCTCGATGATCTGTGGCGGATCGACATTCGCGTGCAACTCGAACAACGGTCTCAACTCGATCATACGATGCTCTCCAAACAGGGATCGAAGCGTCTCACGGTCCTTTCGCGGCGGCCTTCAGCTCGGCGAGTCGGGCTTCGATAAACCCGATCACGTGCGGCCAGCACTGGGCCCCGCAGCGGCCGTGATCGGCGCCTTCGATGACGACGTGCTTGACGGCCTTGTGGCCGACCAGCTTCAGCATGGAGACAAAGTAGAGGTTCTCTTCCGCACGCATCAGCATGTCCACCTCCCAGCCGCCCGTGACGCACAGGATGGGAGGCGTGTCCGGGCGGACGTGGTACAGCGGCGCGTACTTGTCGATCGTCGGCCGGAACTTGCTCGGTTCCACGCCCTGCTCTTTGCGCACGGTCTGGTGGGTGATCATCTGGCCCGTGACCGGGATCAGTCCGGCGATCCGATTGGCGTCCACGCCGTGCTTGGCCAGGTAGCTCTTGTCCAGAGAGACCATGGCAGTCAGGTAGCCGCCGGCGGAGATCCCGGTGACGAAGATTTTGTCCGGGTCGCCGCCGAACGATTCGATGTTCTGGAACGTCCACGCCAAGGCGGCTGCGGCGTCCTCGATGTAGACCGGATGTTGCACTTGGGGGTGCAGCCGGTAGCCGACGCCGACCACCGCCCAACCGCGGCCGGTTAGTTCCTTGGGAATGGACCGCTTGCCGCCCGTCAAACCGCCGCCGTGATAGTACACCACCGTCGGGAAGCCCTTGACCGCTTCGGGACGATACAGATCGAGGCGGCACATTTCGGCGGCGTAAGCATCCGCCGGCCGGCCATCCTGCGGAAGGTAGAGGATTCCCTTCTCAACGGCGGCCTTCGTTTCGGCAGGTTCAGGTTCGGCGGCCTTGCCGCAGACCGCCGCGAAGTGTCCTGGCAAAGCGAGGCCCAGCAGGACCGAGAATTGGGCGAGGAACGTCCTGGCGGCCAAGCGTCGGATCATCTGGCTGTTCATCAGTGCTCCTTTCCTGCAGAGAGACGGTAACGGAAAAAGCAAGAGCCGTCATCAACGTATGATGACGGCTCTCGAATTGCTTGCCAACGACGGCTGCCGGATTCTTTACTGTCCAGCGGCCGGAGTCGCCGCCGCGGGCTGTGGTGGAGCGGCCGGGTCGGCGACGAGGTCAATGTTGATCTCGTTGCTGCCCGGCTTCACCTCCACCTCGGCCTGCTGGGGGATCAGGCCGGCATACGGCGAGGACGGCAGGGCCTCGGCATGTTTGCCCTCTTGCAGTGGCGCGGACTCGACCGTCGGTGGGGAATAGGTCACGCGATGCCGGCCCATCACCGCTCCATCCCCCTTGGAGTCCGTCCCCAAAACATAGGTGCCGTCGGACTGAACGGCCCCGACCGCAGGCTTGCCCAAGGTGGCCTCCGTGCCGAGCGGGGCGAAAGTCACGACGCCGCCGCTGACCGGTTGGCCCTGGGCGCGGACCGTGCCTGACACGGGCGCGGTGGTGCCGCTTGGTCCGCAGCCGGTCCAGGTTGCCGCCAGCAGCACCACACCCAACGAAAGAGCCCCGTCGACCGCTTTCCTAAACGTTTTCACCACGTTCCGACTCATGAATCCAAACCTCCTTTTAACAGACTGTTCCCATCGCCAAACAAACCGGTTTTCCCGTCCTTCCTTGCCATTAGGGGAAGGGCACGGATTGACCGTCACGGCGATCACCCAGATTGGCGTAGACCGCGGTGTTGATGCTGTCGTTGACGAAGTGCGTCGACCCATCCGCCATGACGAAATTCGCGCCGCCGGGGTGCTGACTGCCGAAACACGCCTGAGACTCCGAGTAGGTAATCCCCAGCTTGACCGCTTGCGTGCCGGCGTTCAGGTAGAAACGGGCGTCGGTCAAGGACAGCGCGTTACCGGCCGTGTCAAAGCCGTTACAGCCGGGGGGCTCGTTGTTTCCGCCGAGCCAGGCAGGGAAACTGGCGTCGGCGTTGTTGCTGGTGGTGACATAGGAACAAACCGTGCGTTCCCCGACGGCAAACGTGGTGCTCGTGCCGTCCAAGATGTCCGCGAAACTCCAAAGCCACGAATTGCAGTTGTCGTTGTCGTAGGTCAGCACGCCGTTCTGGTTGCCGCCCTTCCAGGCTCCGCACCCGTTCCAGTTGTTGCCCAGCAACGGGCCGGCACAGCCGTTGTAGTTGGCCTTGCCGAACCCGTCGTCATCAGTTGCCGACAGAATGTCGCTGGGACACACGTAGGCCGGCACGATGGTCTTGCCCACGACGTTCCCCGGAGCGTTCTGCAAATCGTTCTCGCCGCCCATGCTGGCAAAGGTGCCGCAAGTGCCGCCGTCCATACCCACATGCTGACCCGTCACCCCAATCGGCTCGTAACCGCCCGCAACGAGTTGGTCCCAGAGTACTGACTGCTCGGTGAACGGCAGCAGATACGCCCGGAAACTGATGTTGTTGCCGTCGTCATCGGTCATGCCCACAGGGAACCTTTTGTACGTGTCATGGAAATTGTGCAGAGCCACGCCGATCTGCTTCAGATTGTTCACGCACTGAGTTCGCCGCGCCGCCTCGCGGGCTGCCTGAATGGCGGGAAGGAGCAAAGCCACCAAGATGCCGATAATGGCGATGACAACCAACAACTCGACGAGCGTGAAGGCTCGCCGCCCACGAAAGCGATCACTCATGTCTGACCTCCATCAGGAAATGACGAAAACAAAACAAGAACGCTGTAGGCGTTTCTCACCGGCACAATCCGTCCCCTGTCTCGGGGACCGTGCATAGCAGCGGACGGCGGGGTTAGCTGGTGGGCCGAGAGTCGACGGACCAATGCTGGGCAGCCGAAGGTATTCTGCTTACCGGCATAGCTTCGGCAATCGACGATCTCTCAACGGCACGCGTTCCAGAGCGCGCCGACGACAGGACGTGTTGTGAAGTCTAGGCCATCAACCACCTGGCCGTCAAGGTGACGATCCGTCAAAGTTGTAAGAAAATTTGACACGCGGTGCAGGAACGTTCGGTCGCGACGGCAGTGCGGCACGCGAGTCTCGCAGCGATCCCTTACGGGTATCCAAGACCTGTTCTCCGTTCCTGTGTTCCCGGAGTTGGCGCTCCCTTGCTGCCGCGGATCTGCTCGCCAATAATGCGTGGGATTCACCCCGCAGGAAGCAGGCTCCAACCGCGCGCGGCACGACCACAAAGGACAATCATGAATGCCCTCGTGCCGAAATTGACACGATGGCCCGGCTGCAGTTCGATCAGCCGGCCCGCGTCGCGTTCCGCTCCGAACCGCAGCGCAGCTATCAAGGCCAGGTCGCTCGCTTGGGACGCGAGGCCGACCGGGAGACGCGCGAGTTTGTGGTCGATGTCCGCGTGCTCAAGCGGCCCGAGAACTGGGCGGTCGGCCAGCGGGCGGAAGTGTACATCCAGACCGCCCGCAAGACGTCCGTCCCGGTCCTGCCAACCAGTTACGTCGTGTGGCGAAATGAGGAAGCCGGCGTGTTCTGCAAGGTGGGCGGCCGGGCGCAGTGGCGGCCGGTGACGCTGGGCCTGCAGGCCCGTGAAACGGCGGAAATCGCCGCCGGGTTGGGGGCGGGAGACGTCGTCCTCGCGGCGGTCAGCAGCAAGGGGCCTTCGCTGGAAGGCCGGAGGGTCGCTGCGCCATGAACCTCGCCCGCAAGGACATCCAGCACAACCTGGGACGGTTCGCCTTGACCACCGTCGGCATCGGCATGTTGCTGATGGTCGTGATGGGCATGGCGCCGAACCGCGTGATCCTCGGTCTGATCCTCCAACAGGCGATCGTCTTGGGCGGCCTCGGTTACGGGATCGCCTACCTCGTCGGGCAGAAGCTCTTTCCGTACTTCCCGCGACGCGTCGTGCTGCAGGATCAGGATCTGCTGCAACTGGCGGTCATCGTGCTGGGCATCTCCGTGCTGTCCAGCGTTCTGGGCATCTGGAAAGCGCTCCGCGTGGCGCCCAACGAGGCGTTGATGGGATGAGACGATGAACGGGAATTGGGCGATCGAAACGCGTGCGTTGACCAAGGTCTACGGCAGCGGCAACACCGAGGTGGTCGCCATGCGTGACGTGACGATGGCGGTCCGCCGCGGCGAGGTCGTCGCGCTGCTGGGACCGAGTGGAGCGGGCAAGTCGACGTTCCTGACCGCCGTCGGACTGATCAATCCGCCGACGTCGGGCCAGATCCTCATCGGCGGCACGCTGGTCCTGGACGGCCCCGCGGCGGCGGTCAATTTACGGACCTTCCGGCGGAAACAGATCGGCTATGTGTTTCAGAAATCGAATCTGATTCCTTTCCTGTCGGCACGTGAAAACGTCCAGGTGGCGCTGGAGTTGAACGGCTCCAGTCGGCGGCAAGCGCGGCGCCGGGCCCTGGAACTGCTCGGAGAACTCGGCGTCGCCGACCGCGCGGACAACAAGCCGTCGATGCTCTCCGGGGGGCAACAGCAACGGGTGGCGGTAGCCCGGGCCTTGGCGAACGAGCCGAGCGTCATCCTGGCCGACGAGCCGACGGCGGCGCTGGACAGCCACCTCGGGCGGCAGGTGATGGAGCTGTTCCAGCGCGTCGCCCACGAGCACGGGGCCGGCGTGATCGTGGTCACGCACGACCACCGCACGCTCGAGGTCTTCGATACGATTTACGAGATGGAAGACGGCACCATCACCAGCGGCCGGCCGTGAACCGAGGAGCCCGCCGGCTCACTTGGCGGCGGACTTGAGCTGGAAGTCGTGCTTGTTCTCGCCGTCGACGATTTCGCACTTTTCGGTGCTGGAGACGCTCAGCAACTCTTCGACCATCGTGCCCGCGGGCGCGGGGGGCCCGGCTTCGATCATTTTGCCCGTCTTGCGGACGCCCGTGATCGTCACGTTCTTGGCGCCCAGGGCGGCCGGTTCTGCGGCTTCCACCCGATAGCTGCCGTTCTTGAGTTCGCCGCCAAAGCTGGGGCCCTTGCCGTCGGCGGGCAGGAAACTGATCGTGCCCGTTTCCACGGGCGTGCCGTCCCAGGTGACCGTGCCCTCGACCGTCAACGTGGACGGACCGCACCCGGCGACCAACAGAACCCAGCCCGCCACGACTACCAGACATAACTGTGAAACCAATTTCTTGGGCATACCTGCAACTCCCTCAAGCCTCGGCCGGCGACTGCCCAGCGGCACCCCCCAGCGACGAAGAAGACAACAACGACACGTGTTCACATCAAGTCAAAAACTGCCTACGGTCACCTCGTTCAAAATCGCCTTGGGCGTGCACAGCGCCCGCCAAACCGCCAAGTCGATCCCATCGCTGACCAGCCGCACGTTGCCGTCGCCAAACACGACGTTGACGCCGCCGGGATGGTAACTCCGGGCGGTCATGGTGATCGACCGGTTGTTCCAGGCGGTGTACGTGCCGACGCAAGGGGCGTCCGGGTCGTTCACGCAGGTGGCGGCCCGCACGCCGTCGGGGATTATACTATTGGGCGTGTTGGTGTGGTGGTAGAGGGGGCCTTCCGGATAATGCATCACTCCCCGCTGGTCGCCGTTTGGCGCACCGCCGAGAACCACGCGGATCTCCGAAACCAGCGCCGTGGTGGCCGTCCCATCGCGGAAATCGGAGAAACGCGTTTGGCTGTTCACATAGAAGACCCCCGGCACGCGGGTCGCGGGCAACGCGGCCGCCGAGCCCGGCCCGATGTAGACCCATTCGGCCATCGGCCCCAGTCCGTTGTTGGCCACGTAGCTTCCCCGCGTATAGATATTGAACCAGAGAACGTTGTTCACTTGGCTGTTGGACGGGCACTCGAACGGCGGCAGCCGCTCGCGGCAGACCGGGGCGTTGTTGGTCGTCGAGGGAGCGGGTGCGGCACTGCCGAACCCGAATCTCGGATCAGCCATGTCGTAAACGGCGGTCAGTTCCATGTAGGGCAGGATGGCGAAGATCCACGTCGCCTCGCCGAAATCCTGGTTGGCATTCAGCGGGGGCGCGGGAATCTTGTGGCCGAACGGAAGGCTCTTGAGCACATCGTGGTGCATGTGCATGGCCAAGCCGATCTGCTTGAGGTTGTTCGTACACTGGGTGCGGCGGGCCG
Source organism: uncultured Pirellulaceae bacterium (assembly GCA_964443915.1). Taxonomy (GTDB): domain Bacteria; phylum Planctomycetota; class Planctomycetia; order Pirellulales; family Pirellulaceae; genus Anammoximicrobium. Next base: position 18,406 of record CAYUFW010000017.1, on the reverse strand, counting down.
CCTCCCGCGCCGCCTGGATCGCGGGCAGCAACAAAGCCACCAGGACGCCGATGATCGCAATCACGACAAGCAGTTCGACAAGGGTGAACCCCGCCGCATGAGGAGAACGTTTCATGAGATCGTCCTTCTGGAAAAGTGCGCCGGAAAAGGCAGCGTTCGAGTCAACGAAAAGTCGTCCAACACGAATGACTCTCACCACAGCCATTTTTCGCCGCGAGTTGCCGCCGTGTCAATGGCGGCCCCGGCGTTTTGCCGAGATTTGCTCAGCCCCGTTCGAGAAACAAGGGTCCGGTTCCTCCGTGGCGTACGCTTCCAGCTTGCGGTAGGTAGT
>CAYUFW010000017.1:0-18065 GCA_964443915.1 uncultured Pirellulaceae bacterium | reverse complement strand
AGCTGGAAGCTTACGCCACTTGTTTCTCGAACGGGTGCTTACTCCGCTGCCTGGAACGATCGGGCCTAACTCGCGCGGATCGTCCGCGTGGCGTGATCGTAGGTGGTGCGGCGGCCGGAGTGGTACGACTCGACGGCCATCAGGCAGGCGATCGAGTGCTGGTAACCGGCTTCGAGCGGGGCCCGTGTCGGCTTACCGGTCCGCAGGCATTGCAGCCAGTCGAGGAAATGGTCCGGCGTCTCGACGGGTTTCACCTCCACCACGCCGCGGATGCTGCCGTCCCGCTTGGGGCCGCCTTCGGCGCTGTAGGTGGGGATGCTCCAGTTGTCGAGGATCAACTGGCCTTGCTCGCAGAAGTAACGGTGCCGGTTGCCGCCGCCGTTGCCGAAGTTGCTCGAGTAGGCGACCATCAGGCCCTCGGGGTAGACCCACAGCGCCTCGACGTGATCGGGGCAAGTAAAGTTGTGCTCGTCCTTCCACGTGAACACGCCGCCGTTGCAGACGCAGCTGACCGGGAACTGCAGGCCCGTGATGTAGTTGTACAGGTCGATGAAGTGGCAGCCCAGGTTGGCCACCGGCCCGTCGGTGTAATCGAGGTAGCCGTACCAGCCGGAATAGACGCCGGGATCGAACGGCCGCTGGGGAGCGTCCAGGAGGAATTCCTTCCAGTCGATGTCTTCCTTCTTGATGTCCTTGAGGAAGCCGTACCAGTAGGGCCGCTCGCCGTTGCGGCACTGTTCGATCCGCGAAGCCTTGCCCAGCACGCCGGATTTCCACAGCTCGTGGCAGCCGGTGCTGGTGGGCAGGCTGCGGATCTGCGTGCCGACTTGGACGACGATGCCCGCGGCCTTGACGGCGTCGACCGCGCGGAGCAGCTCCGGCATGTTGCGGGCCATCGGCTTTTCGACGTAAACGTGTTTTTTGGTCTTGGCGGCCGCCTCCAACTGGGTGGCGTGATGGTGGTCGGGTGACGCGATCAGCACGGCATCGACGTCGTCCAGCGCCATGATGTCGCGATAGCTGACGAACTTCTTCACGTCCGTGCCGTACCATTCCTTGCAGTTCGCGGCCGCTTCTTCCCGCGCGACGCGCCACGGATCGGACACGGCCACGTACTCGACGTTCTGGTCCTTGTCGTGCTTGTGGACGCCCTTCATGTGCGCGTGGATGCCGCGGCCGCCGCAGCCGATCTGGGCGAGCCGGATGCGCTCGTTGGCGTTCCTAATCCGTCCGTAGCTGTGGGCGGTCATGGACAAGGCTGTGGCGCCGAGGGCAGTGGCTTTCAGGAAATGCCGGCGGTTGACATTGGCGTTCATGGACGGAGCACTCCTTCCCGAGTTGATTCACGTTCGTTGATGGTTCACGGGTCCGTGACTCGTTCGTGCCGCCGGGACCCACGGCAGCGGCCTGACGAAAACGAGTCTTGCTGCTGGACCCGTGTGTGTCAATCGCCCCTTGGGGTCGGTGGGTGGACAGCCAACGACTTCATGCGGTAGACTCTGGGCAACCAACTTCACACCACCGTCCGACTTCGAACACGGGAGGAAGCGATGAAACACACCTGCCAACGATACGAGCTAGTCCTTTGTCTCGCGGTGCTTGCCGTCTGCGGCTTGGGGTCCGCCCCGGCCGCCACGCCGGCCCTGGCGGCCGAATTGTGGGTCGGCGCCGCCACGGCCGACATCACGCCGGACCGCCCCATCCCGCTGACCGGCGGCACGGCCGTGCGGATCGGCCGCGAAATTCAGGACCGTCTGACGGCGAACGTCGTGGCGTTGGAATCGCGGGACGGCCAGCAGCCGCTGGACCAAGCGATCCTGATCGCCTGCGATTTGTGCGTCATCCGGCCGGGGATTCAAGAAGGATTCCGCAAACACCTCGCCGGCCGGCTGCCCGGCTTCGACCTGAGCAAGCTGTTCCTGGCCGCCACGCACACCCACACGGCGCCGGTCCTGCTGCAAGACCGCTACGATGAAAAGGACTACGAGGACGCCATGCAGCCCAAGGAGTACGTGCCTTGGATGTTCGAGCAGATGGCGCAGGCGGTCGTGAAGGCCTGGGAGAGCCGGGCGGCGGGAGCCGTCGCCTGGGGGCTGGGCCATGCGGTCGCCGGTCACAACCGCCGCGTGGTGTACAGCGACGGCACGGCCAAAATGCACGGCCCGACCGCTGTCCCGGAGTTCCGCGGCATCGAGGGCTACGAGGACCACGGCGTCCACATCCTGTGCTTCTACGACGCCCAGAAGCAACTGAAGGCAGCCGCACTCACCCTGGCGACGACGGCCCAAGCCGAGGGCGGCAGCAAGGTCAGCGCCGACTTCTGGCACCACGTCCGCCGCTTGATCCACGAACGCCACGGCGAGAACGTGGCCGTGCTGGGGTTCTGCGCGCCGGCCGGCGACCAGACGCCCCGTCCCCAGGTGCGCAAGAAGAGCGAACAACGGATGTACGAATTCCGCGGCCTGACCTACGGCCAGGAAATCGGCCGCCGGGTGGCGAACGCCTTCGAGGACGTGGCCGGCGTGATCGCCAAGGACATCCGCCCGGACGTGCCGCTGGTGCATCGGGTCCAGCAGCTGGAACTGCCCGCGCGGATCGTCAGCGAAGCCGAATACGCGGTTGCCAAGAAAGTCTGCGAAAACATCGACGCCAAGCCGGAGCGGTCCAAGTCGGACCGTTGGACCCGGAGCCTGTACGGCTCGGTCGCCGAGCGCTACGAGGCCCAGCAGAAGGGTGAGGCGAAGATCTACGAGATGGAACTGCACGTGCTGCGCTTGGGCGACGTGGCGATTGCCACCAATCCGTTCGAACTGTTTCTCGACTACGGCGTGCAGATCGAGGCCCGCAGCCCGGCCGTGCAGACGTTTTTGATCCAGTTGGCCGGGGCGAATCGGCAGCACGCCTACTACCTGCCGACGCCGCGGGCGATGGCGGGCGGGGCCCTGGACGAGAAGCCCTTCACCAACTACAGCGGTACGGTCATGACCAACATGGTCGGCCCGGAAGGCGGACAAATGTTGGTCGACCGCACGGTCGAAGCGATCAAGGAACTGTGGGAGAAGAAGTAGAGCCGCCCCCGGCGAACGGCGGGCGTGAGCCCGCCGGTTGTGAGCCCGCCGGCTGTCAGCCCGCACTTTCCTGTGGCCGCCTTTTTCACCTTGGGCGAAATCTCGGGACGGGCGGTGGGGAGCGGCTGATTCCTGAAGAACCGGCGGGCTCACGCCCCCCGTTCGCCGCTGAGTTGGCCCGTGCCGGGTTGATCCGAACCGTGACTCTAGCTAGGAGGAACTGCACATGCGTTGCTTGACACGATGGTCGCTCTCTTGTGGGATCGTCGGTGCGCTCGTCTGCATCGCCGCCGGTGGCGTTGGGGCCGCTGATGCGGAATTGCTGATCGGCGCGGCCACCACGAGCATCACGCCGGACCAGCCGATCGCCCTGGACGGGCAGTTTGGCACGCGGATTTCCAGAGGCGTGGAGAACCCGATCACGGCCACCGCCGTGGCAATCGAAGCCCGCCAGGACGGCCGCTGCGTCGACCAGGCGGTGCTGGTCTCCTGCGACCTGGTGGCGATCCGGCCTCCGCTGCTGGCGGCCGTCCGCCAACGGCTGGCCGAAAAGCTGTCCGAAGTGGAGCCCCGCAAGGTCATTTTCACCGCCACGCACACGCACACGTCGGGAGTCACGGAGGAGGGCAAATACGAGCTTCCCAAGGAAGGCGTGATGCAGCCCAGCCAATACGTGACGTTTCTGGTGGACCGGCTGGAGGAGTTGATCGGCAACGCCTGGAAACAGCGCCGGCCGGGCGGCGTCAGCTGGGGCTTGGGACACGCGGTGGTCGGCTACAACCGCCGCGCGGTCTATGCCAACGGCTCGGCCGCCATGTATGGCAAGACCGACACGCCCGACTTCCGCGGCATTGAGGGCTACGAGGACCACGGCCTGGAGTTGCTCTTCTTCTGGAATCAGGCCCAGCCCCAGACGCCGCTCGCCGTGGGCGTCAACGTGGCTTGCCCGTCGCAGGAGGTCGAGTCCCGCTCCATGATCAACGCCGATTTCTGGCACGATGTCCGCCAGCAGTTCCAGACGGGCGAGTACAAGGACGTCCTCGTGTTGGGCTGGCCGGCCGCCGCTGGCGACCAGTCACCGCACCGGATGTACCGCAAAGCGGCCGAGGAGCGGATGATCAGACTCCGCGGACTGACGTACACCCAAGAGGTCGGCCGGCGGATCGCCGGCGAGATCAACGACGTTTGTCCGCTGGTCCGGCATGACGTGCGCACCAACGTCCCGTTTGCGCACCGTGTCGAGGACGTGGCGTTGCCCGTGCGGAAAGTGACCGAGAAGGAGGCGACTGCGGCCCAAGCCGAGATCGATGCCCTGGCGAAAAAACCAGGGACCGCGCGGCGGCAACTGTGGCTCCAGAAGGTCGTCGACCGCTACCACGCGCAGGACAACGAGCCCACGTTGTCCGTGGAAGTCCACGCGCTGCGGATCGGCGACGTGGCGATCGTCACCAACCCCTTCGAGCTGTTCCTGGACTACGGCGTGCAGATGCAGGGGCGGAGCAAGGCCGTGCAGACCTTCGTGCTCCAGCTGACCAACGGCTCGGCCTCCTACTTGCCGACGGAACGGGCGGTCAAGGGCGGCAGCTACAGCGCGATCGTCGCCAGCAACCGCGTCGGCCCCGAAGGCGGGCAGGTCCTGGTCGAGCGGTCCGTCGAGTTGATCAACAGCCTGTGGTAGCGCGGCGGCGCTTAGCATCGTTCGAGAGATAAGTGGCGTAAGCTTCCAGCCTGCAATGCCAGGGTCGGTCGCAAGCTGGAAGCTTACGCCACGGAGAGACCGGACCGTTATATCCCGAACGGCGCTTACCGCAGGAGTGCATTGAACAGCAGCTTGAACGTGCCGTGGGTCTGCGCCCGGTGCTGGGTGCGGAAGCCGATCAACACAACGCGGCCCTGGCCCAGTTGGGCCGAGACCACGGCCGCCTTCTTGGCCAAGGTCTCCTCGCCGATCAGCCAGCCGCTTTCGAGCAGGTCCCGGTCGGCGTAGCGAACGACCGTTTCGTACCGCTCGTTGTGCTCGTTGGGCACGATCTCAAACGCCGGGCTGTTCTGCATGAAGACGACCAGCCCCTCGGCCGGCATGCCGTAGGCCAGCGGGCTGGCGCTCTCGAACTTCACTCTGAGCGTGGAACCCGGACACCAGAACGGCGGCGGTTGGGGCGGCAGCGGCGGCGTTGCCGTCTTGGCCGCCGGCACGTTCACGTTCCGCACTTTCAGGCCGAGCTTCTCGGTGGCGAAATTGCTGGCCCCGCCCAACGTCACCAGGGTCCCGCCCTGCTGGACAAATGCCTTCAACGCCTCCGTGCCTTCATTGCCGAAGCCGCTCCGATACTCCGGCGGGGTTCCCTCGGACGACCCCGGTCCCACAAGCGTTCCCGTGGAATCCTCGGGCAGGATGACGACGTCGAACTTCTCGTGCAGCTTGCCTTTCTTCAACTCCACATCCAGCAGCGACGCATAGGGGAAGCGAAACTGTTCCAGCAGCAGGCGCGTCCAGCCCTCGTCCGAATTGCCTCCCCGATAGCGCTGATACATGGCCACGCGCAGACGCTTGACTTCGTGGACGTGCCGCGGCGCCGCACCGGCCAGCGGCGCGGGACTGATGCCCGTTTCTTTGACAAGTTCGTCGAGCACGGCAGCGGGAAGCGGACCCGTGATGAAGTCGCCCGCTCGCAACCCGCCCTGGGCCTTGTCGACGCGCCGCACCGCGATCCCCTTTTCCAGCAGGATATTGACGGCCTTGAAGCTGTCGTTCCAGCGGCCATCGAACGTATGGGCGGGGGCGTCCGCGGACGCTTTTCCCGACGGCAGCAGCGCCGTTCCCAGTTTGACACGCTCGCCTGCCACGGCCTCGTTCAGCGGGTCCACCCGGACGCCCATGAACTCGAACATCGTGTCGGTCGCCATGTCGTAAGGCCGGATCGGCGAGCCGTCCCGCGCCCGCGTCCACTCGTTGTCGGGATACCGCGTCCGGCCCAGCAGATAGCGGATGAGTCCCATCTTGGGCTGCGCCAGCGACACCACGAAGGAGCCCGCCGGGTACCTCATGCCGTCCTTGGTGGAAAACCCGCGCGGCGACCGTTTCACTTCGACGCCCTGGAGCAAGAGCTGCTGGACCAGCTTGGCCATGGTCAGCGGATCGTGCTGCTGGATGGGAATCACGTACGCGGCCGGCTTGCCCGCGGCCCCCCGTTCCGTCTGCCGTTTCGCTTTCAAATAGGCGTTCCACAACACGGTCTCGCGGTTCCGCGCGGCCAGATCCAGCAGCGCCCAGGCCGCGATCTTCTGCCGATCGACGATGTCCCGCAGCCGCCACCAGCCGCCGGGCCACGGATTGGGGAACGACATCTGCTCCTCGTAGGCCGGCATGCCGCGGACCGTGCTCTTCAGTTGATCGGGATGAACGTAAACCGGCGAGGCCAGCCGCACGTCGGCCGACTCGGTCAACATGCCCGCGATGTTGTGAAACGGCGTGATCCAGTGAAAGCCGAAATGGCCCCAGCCCCCATAGATGGCGTTGTTCACCACGCCCGACAGGCCCGCCTCCTCTTCCTTGTAGGCCATGTGCGCGCCGTACCAACTGATCTCGCGCCAGAGGAGCGGATCGGCCAGCGGCCGCACCGGTTCGGCGTACGGCGGAATGTAGAGCCGCACGCCGTACGAGTTCTGGTGGTGGTGATCGACGTAGGCCTGCGGCGTCCACTCGCGGAACAGAATCTTGGCCATGTACTGCGACTCGACCAGGTTCGTCTGGAACGCGTCCCGATTGTTGTCATGCCCGGCGTAGGGATGATAGAGCCAGGGCAGAGCCGCACCTTCATATTCTGTGCCCAGATTCTTGTAGTACCAGTCGGTCACCATGATCTGGCCGTCGGGGTTGAACGAGGGCACCAGCAGGAAGACCACGTTGTCGAGGATCCGCTGTGTTTCTTCGTCCGTGCGGGAGAGCAGATCGTAGGCCAGCTCCGGCGCCATCTGCGTGCCGCCGATCTCGGAGGCGTGCAGGCTCATGGACTGGCAGACGACCGATCTGCCCTCGGCCACCAGCCGCTTGACCTCCTGCTCGGCCAGTCCGCGCGGGTCGCTGATTTGCGCATTGACCTGCCGCAGCCGGTCCAGGTTCGCCAGATTCTGGGGCGAGGAGATGATGGCCAGCAGAAACGGGTTGCCCTGCGTGGACTGGCCCATGTTCACCACTTGCAGGCGCCCGCCGCCCTGTTTCTGGAGCAGTTGAAAGTAGTCGACGATCTTGTCCCAGCGGGCGATCTTGCGGTCGCTGCCGAGCCGAAAGCCGAAGAACTTCTCCGGCGGAGTCACCTGGGCCTGCGCCTGCGAGTGAACCGCGAGCGCCGCGAACAAAATCAACACTCGTGCCGAAACAAACATGCGATTCCTCCCCTCGTCTTGATGACTCTCAAAGCGTCGGCTCAGACATCTGCCCGCACATGGCGATTCTAATTCGGAGACGCGCGGAGGGCAAATTTTGCCGCCTGGCGCGGCTCGCAACCGCAGCCAAAGTAGAACGGAATGACGTTGATTCCGTTCGGAACGGAATAGATTCCGTTCTACGGCATGCGCTCGCGGCGCGTGACTGTGGTCGCGAAAGGCGCTACCCGTCCCGCGTCGACATCGTCGCGGCGTTGTCGCGCAGCAGTCGCCGGACGTCCCGCGCGATGGCCTGTTCGGTGACCGCCCAGCCCGTGGCGGCTAGCTTGCGGTACTGCTCGGCGAGCACGTCCGCGATCACCTGACGGCTGTGGTCCCATTTGTACACCAACTGCTCCAGGACGCGGGCGTCGGAATGCTGGGGGATGAAGCTCGTCCCCAGCAACTCCAGCCGCATCTGCGTGATCTCGGCGATCAGCGACGGCGTGTTCAGGAACCACCAGCAGCCGAAGATCGTCAAGTTGCCGAACTTCCGGGCCAGCACCGCCAACTCGTGCTGGTTCTCGCGGGACAACAGCGTGACCAGAAAACGGTTCTCGGGAAACTCGGCGCACAGCCGCGTGACGCTGCCGATGTCCGCCTTGCCGACCATGTCTCCGGCGTCGCCCAAGGCCGGATTCACCGCCGCGTTGCAGCCGATCATCATCGCCAGCGGCAGTCCGCGCTCGCCCAGCAGCGGCAACAAGACCTGCCGCAACACGATCGCGCTCGGGCTTGGATCGTCGTGCCCCGCGTAGCAGAATGCCGGCGGCAGACTGGCGGCGCAGTACACCGCGCCCAGGCGATCGATCCATTCGGCGAGGAACCGGCGGACCTCGTCCAGAGTCCGCGGGGTCAGGTCCGCGCACACGTCGTACCCCCAAGCGGCCAGTCGGGCGGCGGCGCCGGGCCAATCCCGCAACAAGCGGTCGATGCGGAGCACCGCGGCGAAACGACGGTCCCGGCCGGCCGAACCGTCCAGCCAGCGGCGGCGTTCGTTGTCGTCGAAGACGTTGTTGGTCATCGTGATCCGCTCGATGCCCGCCGACTCCATCACGCGATCGATGTGCCGGTCAGGGTCCTGGGCGGCAAACCACCGGCGGTAGCGGTCCAGCGACGATTCGTTCGGATCCAGCCCGAGCCGCGCCAGCGTGGTCAGCGCGCCCCGGCAGGCTTCCGACACGGGCGACCGCTCCCAGAACAGTCGCTGCCAGATAAGGTCGGCTTGCTCGCCCTTGCTCATCCGCCAGAACGCATCGTAGGACAGCTTCTCCGGCGAGACGACGCGGAACAGTTCGGCCACCAGGTAGTGATACGTCAACAGTTCGTCGATGCCCCACAGCAGCAGCCCTTGCGGATCGGCCGCCCGGCCCGCTCCTTGCAGCGGCGTTCCCAGCGTCGGCGGGTACAGATGCGTGTGGACGTCCCACACCGCTTGCGCCGCGACGATCCGGCGGGTTGCCTCGGGTATTTGTTCTGACGACAGCGGTTCAGATGAGAGGGACATGGACGAAGGCTCTCCGGGGGCTGGCAACGTGGAATCGCCGTGACTCGACTCCGCCCATTCTCGCCTCCTGCCGCTTTCGTGCAAGTGCCGTCTGATGCACAATAGGGACGTTCGATCGCAATCCGGAATTGACGCTTCCCGTGCCGGAAAAAGGGGACAGGTCCAATTTGCCGGAACGGCCCAGAGGGTGTTGCGCACAAATTGGACCTATCCCCTTTTTCCCGGCCGGCCGCGTGCGGCGCGGCTCATTCGACCAGACAGAGTGCGTCCCCGCGGCGGACCAGGCCGGCTTGGACCACGGAGGCGTAGACGCCGACGTGGGCCTTGTTCTGCCGGGCGGCAGTGCGAAGGATTTCCGGGTCGGCCGGCAGGTCGGACTGCGGCAGCGTGGTCATCACGCAGCGCGGACAGGGGCCGGTGATCCGCAGCCGGACTTCGTCGCCGATGGCCACCACGCGGTCGATCCAGCCGTTTTCCACAAAACCGGGCTGGGGATCGTCCAGCCGGATCATCAAGTTCGGCCGGAACCGGCGGACTTCGAAGCGGCCGGCAGGATACGCGCCCTGCAACGCGGCCAGCGTGGCGGTCGTCAGCAGGTGGACGTGGGCCAGATCGAAGAACGTGCCGGCCGGCATGGCTTCGTCGGTGACCACGTCGCGCCGGTCCAGCTCTTCCATGTCGGGCCAGTACTCTTCCAGTTGCGGCTGCGGGGGCGCGGCCGAGCGCAGCGTCACCTGGCGCCCGAGGCAGCGCGACAAGATGGCCTCGGCGTCCTCCTGGCCGCTGACCACCGCCTGCCCGTCGGGCAGCGTGATCCGCACCGGCGGCAGCGGGCGATCCGAGCACGGCGGCTCGGTGTAGACCGCGCGAAAGTCAAACATCTGCGGCCACCTGCGGGGGTTCTTGGCGCTGACCACCTTGCCGGTCTCCGCGTCGATCAGCGCCCAGGCGCGATCGCCCTGCAGGCCGTGCGGGGCGACCCACACGGCGTTCAATTCCTCGCCCTGCATCGACTTGACGGGATAGCGCAACAAGGAAACAACGGCGCCAAGCTTCGCTGATCGTGTCGAACTCATCAGTGTCCCTCCTTCGTCTTCCTGCTTCCACAAATTACATTCTTGCACGATCGGGCCATTGATTCTTCTACCGCCCGATCCGCGTTCCAGGCAGAGCAGGCCCAGCGGATTGTCCAGCAATTGCCGGCGCACGCGATCGTGATGGCCGGCGCCGCGTTCCGACTCTTCAGCGTGGCTAATCACCGTGCCCCGAGCGGGCACGATTTCGTGTCTCGTCTCACCAAGTCTCGTCGGCGGCCGGCGTGACACGCTTTGCCAGCACTGCGGCGATCTTCTTCTTGATCGGCGTGATGATCAAAGCGGCCGAATTGTCGCCGCGGAGGTGGAGTTGCTTGCGGACCTCGTCGGGGTCGATCTTGACCCCGCGTTTCTTTACTTCGAGGTGCCCGATGCCACGCTCCCGCACCGCTTCCCGCAAGTGCTTCGGATCCAGCGGCAGGATCTCCGTCACCTCGAAGCAGGCCAGCACCGGATCCGAGACGGGCGCGTCGCCCGTCAAGTAAGCGATGCCGGGCGAGACGCCATAGAGCCCGTGTGCATTGGCCAGAATCCCTGTCAGTTCCGCCGCCAGAACGGCCGCATGAGGCTCGAACACGAAACGCCCCAGGCCCGCGGCCAGAGGGATTTCCAAGGCGACGTCTCCATGGTCTCCATGCACCGTTCTGGGCTCGGCCGCCCCGGCCGTAAAAACGGTCGCCGTGCGCCGTCCCGGGTGGGGTGCCAGGTTTCGGAACCAGACCATCTGTTGCCGGCACTCGCCGCGGCTCCCGATCCACTCGAACTCGGCCGTCTCTCGCCAGGCTGCGGGCAATTCGGCCGCCGGGGCCAGCTTCAACGCGGCGTTGGGGTTCTTGGACAGCAAACGTTCCAGCGCCGTCAGATCCGGCTCGTGGGCCTCGACGCGCGTGGTCCGCTTGCCTTCCGGACGCCGGTCCGGATCGGCGTGCCAAGCGGAGAAACTCTCGACGCACCACTGGCAGACGTCAGCCAACTGCACCTCCGCACCGGTGAGCCCCAGGGCCCGACAATTCGCCTCCGCCAGCACCACGGCCACCGGATCGCGGTCGATGCCGACGACCGGCCCCTGCTGAGCCATCGCCATCAGGTCGCCGCCGATCCCGCAACACAGATCCGCGAGACGTTCGCCCGCCGCCAACCGCTGGGCCTTGTAGGCCGCAACCGTATCATCCGTGGCTTGTTCCAGCAACTGACGGGTGAAGAACATCCGTCCGGCATGTTGGAACTTGACCCGCGCCCGGCGGCGCAGTTCGGCCAGAGCGATCACCAGGTGCGTTCGCGCAGGACCCAAGTCCTTGCGCAGAGAAAGCGTCAACCGCACGAGCGATTTCTCGTCCGTGCCGGCCGCGATCTCAAGCCAACGCTCGGCTTGCGGACTCACCAGCCAGCGGTAGTCCTCGATGCCGGTCGTATGGGAGTCTGATGAATCACCCCGTGGCCTTGCGTTCGACGGCGTACCGGGGATGATGGGAGTCATGTCCGAACCAATCGATATCCTGGGGCTGTACTTACACCTCGCTCGGGCCAGCGAAAAGAGACAGCGACCGCACGTTCGCGATCGACTGTTGGTCGTAGCCGCCGCCAATGCTGCGAGAATTCACCTGTTCCGTATATCGAGTTATTGTAGACGCAAGATTCTGCAACACAATCCGAGACACCTTATTGGGCGCTGGGAAAACATCGAGGACGCCTTGGAGGACGCGGATTTTCTGACGGTTTTGAGGAGCATCCAGCGACGCTACCCGCAGGAGAAGGCGGAGCGGCTGTTGGCGAACCTGGGCATCGAACGGGGGCGGGAACGGGATGCCTATTACAATGACGAAGAATATGCGGCCGCGCTGCTCGGGACCACGGCGGACGAGTTGGAGCGATTATTCGGGCCGGGACCCTGAGGGTGAGCCGAGGACGGGCACCGCGGAACGGCGTGAAAGGCTGGGAAAAACGCGAAATCTGGGACACGGACCGAGAAGCCCAGCTTTTGCGGAAAAGCCGGGCTTCTTGCCAGCCGAAGTGTCGTCAACACGCACGAGTGACTCCGCCAAGGTTCAGGCCAATCCCAGTGCCCCGAACATGCGTTGGGTGATGTCTCTGGGATCGCCCACGCCGTCAACCCGCCGCAGCAGCCCTTGGGCCTCGTAGAACGGGATGATCGGGGCGGTCTCGCCGTGGTACTTCGTCAGCCGTGCCCGGCAGGCTTCCTCCGTGTCGTCCGAACGCTGCACCACGCGGGCGGCAATGTCGGCGGGGGGCGGGTTGAACTTCATGTGGTAGATCGTGTTGGTGACCGGATCCTGGCGTCGTCCCGTGATCCGCTCGACGATGAACTCGTCCGGCACGTCAATCACCACCACGGCATCCAAGGCCACGTGGGCGGCTTTCAGGGCCTGGTCCAGCGCCTCGGCTTGCGGGCGGGTCCGGGGAAAGCCGTCCAGGATGAAGCCCTGGGCGCAGTCCGCTTGCTGGATGCGCTCCACCACGATGGGAATCACCAGATCATCCGTGACCAGGCCGCCGGCTTTCATAAAGCCCTCGGCCTTTCGCCCCAGTTCCGTGCCCTGTTTGACCGCTTCGCGGAGCATGTCGCCCGTCGAAAGATGCGGCACGTGCAGCCGCTCGATCAGTCTCGCTGCCTGGGTCCCTTTGCCGGCCCCTGGGGGGCCCACTAGAATCAATCGCATCGCCAGATCCTCCCTCACGCGGCTGCGCCGCAACAAAGGTTTGTGTCCGGCCCGTGATTCTAGCGACTCAGTCCTTGCTGTCCAGACGCCCCGACTTGCCGATGGCGCGGAGCAGACGCAGGCCGAGGAGGATGCTGACCAGGCAGCCGCTGAGGCCCAGAACGGAGATCTGGTGAAAGCCCAGGTAGCTGTTGTCGGGAAACAGCAACGGCGGGACTTTGTTGCTGAGCACCAAGGACGAGCCCAGGAACAAGGCGCTGGTGAGCATGCCCAGCACCAGGCGGTTGACGGACGGCTCCAGGGCGCGGTGGTACAGGTGGACGTCGAACTTGCCCGCCTGGATTTGCTCCAGGATTTCGGTCAGGCGGCGCGGGAGGATTTCTGCGAGCCGTTCGGCCTCGACGTAGAACCGCATGAACTTCCGCAGCTGACGCTTCGGTGAAAGCCGCCGCAGCAGCATCCGCCGGTGCAGCGGCTGGAGCAATTCAATCAAGCTGAAACTGGGGCTGAGCAGCTTGCCGGTGCCCTCCAAGGTGATCAGCGTCTTGAGCAGCATCGCGACCTGCGGGGGCAGCTTGATCTTGTAGCGGTGGATGATTTGCGTCATGTCGCTGAGCGCCTGGCCCAATTGCAGGTGCTCCAGCGGCTGCGACGCGTAGTCGCCCAGGAAGTCGGCTACGTCCACGGCCAAGGCCCGCTCGTCCAGGTCCGGCGGCGTCTCGCCCATCCGCACGATGACGTTCGTCAGCATCGGGACATCGCGGCTGGTGATCGCCAGGAGCATCTCTTCGATGTCCTCGCGGAGCCGCTCCTCGATGCGGCCGACCATGCCGAAGTCCATCAGGCCGATGCAGTTGCCGGGCAGGAGCACGAGGTTTCCGGGATGCGGATCGGCGTGGTAAAACCCCTGCTCGAAGATCATGTCCAGGTACAGCGTGGCGCCGCGCCGTGCGACTTCCTCCAGGTCGAACCCTTCGGCCAACAGCCGCTCTTTTTCCTTGAGCTTGATGCCGTCCACGCGCTCCATCGTCAGCACGCGGGCCGTGCAGTACTCGGTGTACGGTTGCGGAATGTGAACCGTAGGATCGTCTTTGTAGCGGGCGCAGAACTGCTGCAGATTGCGCTCTTCCCGGCCGAAGTCCAATTCCCGCCGCAGCACGCGGCCCATCTCGGCGACCGTGGCCGAGGGACGGTACGTGGCCAATTCCGGAACGCGTTCGGCCAGCAGCGCCAGCCCCGTCAGCACGTCCAGGTCTTCCCGCACCGTGTTTTCGATGCCGGCGTGCTGCACCTTCACCACCACGTCCTCGCCCGTCACCAGGCGAGCGGCATGGACTTGGCCGATGGAAGCGGAGGCCATCGCGACTCCGTCGAACTCGGCGAACAACTCGCCGACGGGCTGCCCCAGTTCCTCTTCGATCAAGGTAGACACCAAGTCCGGCGGGTCGGCGGGCACGTCGGCCTGCAACTGCTTCAACTCCTCCGCCAACTGGACTCCGACCAGATCCGAGCGGGTGCTCAGCAGCTGGCCGAGTTTGATGAAGGTGGGCCCCAATTCGGTCAGCGCCAGCCGGATGCGCTTCTCCGGCGTGTGCCGCGCCAGCGCTTCTCCGTCCCGGTCTCGCAAACGGTCCTTGACAAAGTCGATATTCAGGCGGCTGATCCAGTCGGCCAAGCCGTACTTGCTGAGGACCGACAGGATTTCCGTCCAGCGTTTGACGTTCCGGTAGATGTGGGGAATCGATGTAATACGCATCGGTCTGCTAGCACCGTCAGGGGCTGCACGCGGCGACCTGGCCGCCTGGTTTCTTCAATTGTAACTGCCAGCCTCTTGTCACGGCACCAGTCTCCTCGTGCAAGGCCGGAAAAGTCGGCCCTTGGCCGCGTGGATCGTCGCAGATTCGACGGAACCGGCACGGCCGGTACCCGGCATTCGCCTTGACGCGACTTGCCGATCTTGCGACACTCCGCCCGCTGGATGATCGGAGAGTCTCCCCGGATTCGGCTGGCACTGGCCCCGGGTTCCCTGTTGTCTGGGATGGAGTTTGCTATGAGACGCATGTTGAGCGTATTGGCCGTTGCGGTTCTTGCCTGCGCGTTCGTCGGCTGCGGGGCTGCTCCACAAGGATCGCCGGAGGCCGCGGACTCGGTTTCGGGAGCGGGTGCGGGAGAATCTGCCGCCGCCGCGGTCGCGGAGGGTGCGACGGGCCCGGCCGCCGTCGTGGCCCGGTTTTACGAAGCGCTGCGCACGGGGAACGACGTCGCCATCGCCAGCCTGCTGACGGACAAGGCGCGGGAGGAAACGTCCAGAAGCGGCCTGGGCATCCAGTCGCAGGCGTCTGAGTCGCTGTCCTACGAAATCGGCGAAACCGACTATGTCAGCGACCAGTTGGACGGCGCCCACGTCAAGACCACGTGGAAAGAGCCCAGCCCCGAAGGGCAGATGACCTCCACCGAGGTGATTTGGGTCCTGCGAAAACAGACCAGCGGGTGGAAGATCTCCGGAATGGCGACGCCGGTCGTCGAAGGCGAGTTGCCGCTGCTGTTCAACTTCGAAGAGCCCGAAGACATGCTGCAGAAGAAGGCGTTTGTCGAACAACAACTCGCCCCGCCCGCCGACGGCGCCGACGCCGTCGCGGGTCCCCAGGCGGCGACGGCCGAAGCGACGTCTCCCGCGAACTCGCCTGGCACACGGTAATTTCGGACCGCCTTGGCTGGCCGGCAGGGAGATTCGACGGTGAACGGCAACATCGTAGACACGTCACTCCGTGACGCGAATTCCCAACCACGGACTGACCGCTCCGGACCCGCGGCGGCCACGCCGCGCTACAGCGGCTCTCTTCATAACGTCGAGGGCTTGGCGGAATTCCTGCGGTCCCGCGGCTTCGGCACAGGTGCCGCGGCGGCCAAGGCAGCCCTTTTTGCCCGTTGCGCCGCGGCGCTGGCCCAGTCGGATGCTGCAGCGCCGGGAGCCGCGCGGGCGTATTTCGTGCCCGGCCGCATCGAGGTTCTCGGCAAACACACCGACTATGCCGGCGGCAGCAGTCTCGTGGTGGCAGCCGAACGCGGCTTCTGCCTGATCGCCGCGGCCACGCCCCACCCCGAGCTGACTGTCACGGATGCCCAACGCAGCGAAACCATCCGGTTTCCGCTGGCTGCGGACCTGGCACCCACTCTGGGCCACTGGTCCAATTATCCGATGACGGTGGCGCGCCGCTTGGTGCGGAACTTCCCGGGCGCGACACGAGGCGCCCGCATCGCCTTCGCCAGCGATTTGCCCCCGGCGGCAGGAATGAGCAGCTCCAGCGCCCTGATGATAGCCGTCTTTTTCGCCCTGGCCGACGCCAACGACCTCTGGCACCATGAGTGCTTCCTGCCGGAATTGAACGAGCCGTTGAGTCTGGCCGGCTATCTGGCCACGATCGAAAACGGCCAGAGCTATGGGCCACTGGTCGGCGATCGGGGCGTGGGCACGTTCGGCGGCAGCGAGGACCACACGGCCATCTTGTGCGCCCGGCCAGGATTCGTCCGCCAGTATGCCTACTGTCCCGTGCGGTTCCAACGGGAGATGCCGTTGCCGCCCACTTACACGTTTGTGGTGGCCACCAGCGGTGTGGTGGCCGAGAAGACCGGAACTGCGCTGGAGAAGTACAACCGGGCGTCGCGACTGGCTGCCGCCGTGGCGGAAATCTGGCGCCGCGAGACGGGCGGTGACGAGGCCCACTTGGCGGCAGTCGTGCGGAGCCGGGCGGACGCAGCAGACCAGCTGCGCTCGATTCTGGCTGGCGGACCGCACGGCGAGTTCACGTCGAACGACTTGATATCCCGCTTCGAGCATTTCCTGACGGAGAACGAACAGGTCATTCCGGCGGCGGGTGCCGCGCTGGAGCGAGGCGAGGTGGAGTCCTTTGGCCGCTGGGTGGATCGTTCGCAGCAGGCCGCCGAAACGCTGTTGAAAAACCAGATTGCCGAGACCGTCTGGTTGTCGGCCTCGGCGCGGGAACTCGGCGCCGTCGCCGCTTCGGCGTTCGGCGCCGGTTTCGGCGGCAGCGTCTGGGCACTGGTCGCAGCGGACCGAGCCGATGGTCTGGTGGCGGCCTGGCAGCAAGCCTACGGCGAACGCTTTCCCGAACACCGACAACAGGCAGCCTTTTTCGCCACCGCCGCTGGGCCGGCTTTGTGCCGGGTCGTGTGACGCGGTGCGTCTCGATCAGCTACACGATCGCATCCGTCGGGGCGTCGCTGGGCCAACGGTTGAAGAAGCCCAGAATCAGGGAAGGCCGGTCCGTTTGACTGCCCAGCAGCCAGAACCGGCGTCGAAAGCGGCGGGCCCGGTGCAGCGCGTACCAGCGGCGTTTCGCATGGTCCTCGCTGTGCCTGCGCTTGCGTTTTCCATCCAGCATACCGATCTCCCCCGTGTAAGTCTCGACACGGGGTATATCGGTGCAGTCCGCGAACGGACTTGGCGAAAAGCTCGCTCCGCCCTCCCCTCGGCATTTGCGTCGAGTCTGCGTTGACCGACAAGACCCGCGGCGGTGCCAAGCAAATCTCGGCCCGCCCGGCAGAACTGAGGTTGACTTTCGCTAAGCACCGTTCGAGGAACAAGTGGCGTAAGCTTCCAGCTTGCGAAGCCACGATCTACCGCAAGCTGGAAGCTTACGCCACGGAAGAATCGAACCGTTATTTTTCAAGCGGTGCTGAACCCGTGATTGACAGCTCGGTCGCAGCACGCACTTTGCGCACGCCGTTACCGCCGGATCGGTCGCAGGGGATGGAGCGACGTGAGAAACGCCAAGGCGAAACCAAAAGCCAAGACAGCACTAGTCGACATCGATCTGACTCCTGCAATCGATCCCAAGAGAAACTCCCGGCCCCCGAACTACACATGGCCATCGACCGCACCTACACTGGCCCGAAGCCAGGTCCGCCTTTTTTTGTCAAGACGGAACCCAGGCAAGCGGGAAACTGAGGCCAGCAGGAACAAACAGCGTGCCGACGACGAGACCGAGAACTGCTAAGGCTAACACCGGCAACAACTTATGGCTGAGTTTCGCAGGCCGTCAGCCGGAGCAGGCGACGGAGAGTGTCGTCAACTCGATTTCCTCGGCGATCAAAACCGCCACTCGGCGCGGCACGCGACGAGCGGGCGTTCGCTACCACGACAAGGACTCGAACAACGAGGGATACCCACTCCTTTTGTGACTCCGTACAGCGTGTGGGCAGGTTTTGTTTGCAGGCCGGGCGGGCGTATAATCAGTCGGAGTAGGTCATCGTCGATCGGCCAACACAAACG
>CAYUFW010000016.1:40028-51064 GCA_964443915.1 uncultured Pirellulaceae bacterium | reverse complement strand
AACGCGACTGGTTCCAGGCCTGCCGAGGCGGGTCGGCCGCCATCTCCAGCTTCGAACATTCCGGCCCGGCCATGGAACTGCTCCTGCTGGGCAACGTCGCCAGCCTGGTCGATGGCCCGCTGGAGTTCAATCCGGTCGCCATGAAGATCGACAACAACGCCGAAGCCGACGCCCTGCTCCGCCCCGAACATCGGGAAGGCTGGGCGGTGGACGCCGCGTAGCGCGGTGGGGAAGCGGGGCAGTCATTGCATTCTGATCACCGTGCCGATCGGAAAGGCCCCAGCCGACGACAAGCAGTACTAACCTCGTGGTCACGAGAATCCGTGTTCAGGCCGCAAGTTGTAATTGACGAAGGCCTATACTACGGTTGGATCCCTAGACAAGTCCCGTCAGCACATAGAACCCGATCACCAGAAACACGGCGGCGGTCTTGATCAGCGTTAAGGCGAAAATGTCCCGGTACGACTGCCGGTGGGTCAGTCCCGTGATGGCCAGCAGCGTGATGACGGCGCCGTTGTGGGGCAGGGTGTCCATGCCGCCGGAGGCCATCGACGCGACGCGGTGCAGCACTTCGGGGCTGATCCCCGCCGCTTGAGCTGCTTCGAGGTACTGATTTCCCATCGCGGCCAGCGCAATCGCCAGACCTCCGGAAGCCGAACCGGTGATGCCGGCCAGCACGTTGACCGAGACGGCTTCGTTGACTAGCGGATGGGCAAACGCGCTTCCGATCGCGGACTTGACCGCGGCAAAGCCCGTCAGGCTGGCGATCACGGTTCCGAAGCCGTACTCCGAGGCCGTGTTCATCGTGGCCAGTAACGCGCCGCCGACCGCGTGCGTCAAGCCGCTCTTGACTGCCGGCATGATCCGCGCGTATCCGATGGCGAAGGTCGCCGCGATGCCGGCCAGCAGGGCCAGTTCGATCGACCAAATGCTTACGACACTGGCGACTTTGACCGCGGGGAACTTCGACAGCCCGATGGCGGCGAAATCGAACGACTCGCCGTACCAAGCCGGCAGACTCCGCGTGAGGAGCAGGTTCATTCCGCCCACCAGCGCCAGCGGAAGGATGGCCAACCAAGGATTCGGCAGCCGGGCATCCGGCCGGCCTTCCTCGGGTTCGTTGAGGTGCCCTTCGCCGTAGCCTTCGCCCTGGGCCAGCGCTTGCCGGGCTCGCCACTGGAGATAAGCCATGCCGCAGCCGAAGACCACCACCGCGCCGAAGGTCCCCAGGATCGGCGCCGCATAGATCGTGGTGCCGAAAAACGTCGTCGGAATGATGTTCTGGATCTGCGGCGTCCCCGGCAAGGCGTCCATCGTAAAGGTGAAGCTGCCCAACGCAATCGTTCCGGGAATCAGCCGCTTCGGGATCTTCGCCTCGCGGAACAAGCTGGCCGCGAACGGGTAAGCGGCAAAGGCCACGACAAACAGGCTGACGCCGCCGTACGTCAACACCGCACATGCCAGCACGATCGCCGCCATCGCCCGCTTCGGCCCGAGCAGGTTGACGATCGCCTTGGCAATCGAAGCCGCCGCCCCAGACAACTCCACCACCTTGCCGAAGACGGCGCCGAGCAGAAACACGGCAAAGTACTTCTGGACAAAATCGGCCAGCGTCACCATGAAGATGTTCGAATGGAACGGCAGTCCGTGCGCGAGTCCGCCGGTGAGCACCACGCCAAGCAAGGCGCACAGCGGCGCGAAGAGGATGACCGAGTACCCCCGGTACGCGACCCACATCAGCAGCCCCAGCGGTAGAAGGATGGCGATCAAGTCCAAGGGAAAGATCCTTCTGAACTCAAGTGGGTGAGAAACTCGGAACAGCCGACACGGCAATTAGATTAACGGCACCGGGGCAGTAGGGCTAGGACGGGCTGATCTGCATGGTAGCGGCGAACGTAACGATCCACCGGGCAAGCCGGTGGCATTCGCGTCCGCCGGAGGCCGCCGTCTGTAGCAGCGAACGTAACGATCCACCGGGCAAGCCGGTGGCATTGGGTCGCAACTGGGCCATCCACAACCGCGTGCGGGATTCCGGCTATGTGGCGGTTTGCCTCAGCCGCGCGGTGATGGCCTCCTTCAGCACGGCGGGGTCCGTCTCCTCCAGCCGTTTCAACACGCGTTGCCAGCGATGGGCAAAGTTGCCCTCGGAGCGAGGTTGCCGCAGATGGAACAGGTGCTCGAAGGCGTGCCGGTCCTCGCGGTACTCGCGCTGAATGTCCGCAAGTCGGTCGATCATGGCGTCCAGGTAGATCCGGGCAAACGCGGCGGGGTCGGGCAATTTGTCCCAACGCTGCAGCACGGGGCGGGCGTACGCGGCGGCAAACCGGCAGAGCGGTTGATGGAAGTGCCAGAACGAGCCGGTATGGTGCATGACCACCAGGCTCTCGATCATGTCATCCCGTTCGACGACCACCTCGTCGCCGTCGTCGAAGAAGACGATCAGGTCCTCGTCCGCAATCCCTTCCGTTCGACCGTCGCCGCGCCCGACGATGATGTTGGACGCCGCCGCCTGCCCCAGGAGTTGGGCGAAGCGTTCCGCATAACCGGGGCGGCTCCAATGCTCCTTCGTCAGCTTGTCACTGGCGATTCCCCGCACGTACTCCCGTTCGAAATAGGGCGTCCAGATGGGCGTGCCATCCAGTTTCTTTTGCGTGCCGTGGTACAGTTCGCTGATCTTCCCGATCCGGATTGGGCCGAACAGGTTCATGCCCAATCGCCGGCAGCCGAGATAGCGGTCCTGGGTGTACTCCGTGTATTCCTCGGTCTCGAACATGGCCGTTTCCGGGGACTTGCCGTGGTCCAACCGGAACGTCATGTCCCATTTCTGCATCCGCAACATGTGAACCTGTTCGCGGTCCTCGCTGGCCCGCTTGATCACGACAACATAGACGTCCCGGTGCCCGCGTTCGGGCCGGCGGGCGCGCGACAGCGATTCGTTGATCCAGCCGACATTGATGTACTCCAAATCGCCGTAATCCCGGACGAAGTTCAGGATGATGGCCCTGGCCCGGCGGTTCTCCTGGCATTCGAGCGCAGCCAGCTCGGCTCCGGTGACTTTGTCGAAGATGGGGTCGAAGTCCAGATGCCCCCGTTTCAGCCGTCCGCCGGGCAGCCACTTCACATGCTTGCGGAATTCCGCAGCCAAACCGAGCCATTCCTGGACTTCGGCGCCGTGTTCTTCGAGCGGATAGAGGGCGTCGTACATCGCCAGCCACCATTCCTCCACCGCCAAATCGTCAGACCGCAGGCGGGGCGGGACGTGTTCTTCGAACAGCCCGCACAGCCGCCGATGCTCGCCGCGCAAGGCTTCCTCGTCGCCAGCGGGGAACCGCGCGTCGCGAAAAGCCGTCCGCAGGCCGGCTCCGCCCAGAAAGAAATCGACCTCCAGCCCGCCGCGCTTGCTGTAACGCTGGCAGTACGTCTGGATTTCCGCCAGGTGTTGATGCAACTCGGCGGCATTCAATCCGGCCAGGAGCCGCAGTTCGTTCAGGGTCAGGAAACGCGTTCCGGTCGGCGGACTGTAGTAGTAGATCGCTCGGCCGCCGAGTTTCATGCGGGCATTCCGGATGCGCTTCTTCATCTCGTCCGACGTGACGGCGTCGGAGGCGACCCGCCAGAGTTCGCCCCGCTTGGTCAGGGCCGCAAAGACCTTGGCGTTGGACGCCAGCTGAAAGCGGATCCGCTGTTTGTTGACGATCCCTTGCAGCAGTTCATCGGCCTGCAACACGCGATCGATCTGGTCCGGGTCAGGACGGATGAGCACCAAATCGGGCTGAATGATCAAATCGACTCCCGACCGCCAGATCTTCGACCGTTCGCTGGCCGTCAACGGTTCCGCCTGCGCGGCGCGCCGTTGCTCCTCCAAGCGGTCGCAGTACACCTCCCGATGACGCATGTGCGTCGTCCCTTCGGTGACCAGCGTTCGCGTGTCGGGAAAGATGGTCGCCACTTGCGGCTCAAAGACCGTCCCGCCTTTCGAATAGAGCGATGGTCCGATGCGCTCGAGTGTCATGAATCGCCCCCTGTTGAGTGCCGTTTCAGAACCCCTGCTTGCCAAACCGCCGCGATTGCGTGCGATGGCCCCCAAACCCCCGGTGGCCAACGAGAATTCTACCGCAGCGGAGACAGGAAGGGAATCGGCGCGGCCGGTGTCTGCGGTTTGACGGGCAAACGTCTGGCTCGCAGACGGGGCACGGGTCGGCTTGCCATGCCGGTGACGCGGCCGGCTGATTCGCATCCCTTGCCGGGGACGGTAGAATAGGAGAGAGCCTTTGGCCAAGTCGGAGGACGCAGCTCATGGGGGCCCGCTTGGAAACAAACGCGAATCAGCCGGCCGCGCTGAGCAATGCAGAAATCGCGGCGGAGTTGGAGAACGTCGCCGATCTGCTGGAGCACCATGGAGCAAATCCCTTCCGCGTCCGCGCTTATCGCAACGCGGCCGATTCGATTCGCGCACTGGAAGTCCCCGTCGTCGGTCTGGCAGCGTCCCAGGGCATCGATGGTCTGATGCAGTTGCCCGCCATCGGCCGCTCGTTGGCGCACACCTTGGCCCACCTGGCCCACAGCGGCCGGTTGCCGATGCTGGAACGCTTGCGGGGCGAGAACGCACCCCAACGGATCTTCACCACCGTGGCGGACATTGGCCCCAAGCTGGCGCAGCGGATTCACGAGGAATTGGGGATCGAGACCTTGTCCGGATTGTCCGCCGCCGCCCACGACGGCCGTTTGGCCCGCGTCCGCGGGATGGGCGGCAAGCGGGTGCAAGCGGTGCGCGAGGCGTTGGCGGGGCGGTTTCGCCAGGCTCCCACCGCACCCGGTGCGTCGCCCCGCCGCGAACGCGAATTGCGGACCACCCCGCCGATCCAAGAACTGCTGGACGTCGACCGCGAATATCGCCAGTTGGCCAAACAGGGCAAGCTGCCGCGAGTCGCGCCCCGCCGCTTTAACCCGACCGGCGACGCCTGGCTGCCCGTGCTGCACACCGAGCGCGAAGGCCGCCATTACACGGCCCTGTACTCCAACACGGCGCGGGCCCACGAACTGGGTGCGACGCGCGACTGGGTCGTGATCTATCGCGACGACGACCAGCACAGCGGCAGTTGGACGGCGATCACCTCGTCGTTCGGCGCCCTCCGCGGCCGCCGAGTGGTTCGCGGCCGCGAGGACGAATGTGCCCGGCACTACGCCCTCGGCGCCGGCCCGGAAAGCCGGCGGCTGGTGCAAAGGGAGTTCCGTTTCTGACGGCGCCGCGGCGGATGGTCGCTTGCCGTCCATGGCGAGGTGACTTCCGACAGCAGCCGTCCGCGGTCGCCCGCCAGCCTGTTGCGGGATCGCATCTGGCGGCCTTCGCCCACGGCCGTAAATGAGGCCTGCCCTCTTCCTTTCCTTGTTTTCCTTCCCACAACTCCACATTGTATACATTGACATGTACAATTCAACTGATATGATGTGCATAGTCCGATCTATCAGACTTCGACGTATCGGGCGGACAGCACGGCGACGCTGGTTGCATACGCCTCGGCTTGTCAACCTACAAGTCTCTATACCCCGTACGGCGATCCGACCGTGGAAACGGGGGAGCGAGTGGTGGTGGACCTGGAGGGCGGCGAACGCGGTGCACGCCCAGGCGGGGACGATTTGTAACATCTCAGTCCGAGCCGTGCCGTATTGCTCGAAGTCCGGCGAGGATCGGCACGGCTCAGAGAGCCTTGCTGCGGAGGCAATTGCTATGTTTCACCGATCGGAACTCGGCACGTTTGCGGCGATTGTGCCGTGTGACAACAACTTGCAGGTCCCCGAGTCGGGGGACGATTGGCGGTGCATGGAATGGGGACTGGAGTCGGTCGACTCGTGCGACGCGGACGTGATCGAGTTGTTGGACGACATCTGGTGGCCGCAACTGATCGAATTGGCCGACAGGGTACGGCAGAAGGTACGGGGGATGTTGGAGGGATGAGCGGGATTCTTATCAAGCGGGTGTACGAACCGGCGGCGGACGAGGACGGCGTCCGCTTCCTGGTGGATCGATTATGGCCGCGGGGCGTCAAGAGAACTACGATGCAGATGGACGCCTGGCTCAAGGAGGTCGCCCCCAGCGACGCGCTGCGGCGGTGGTTTGGGCACGACGCCAGCCGGTGGGCGGAGTTTCAGCGGCGGTACTTCGCCGAACTGGACGACAAGCCGGACGCCTGGCGGCCGATCCTGGAGGCAGCGGCGCAGAACACGGTGACGCTCCTGTACGCGGCCCGCGACCCGGAGATCAACCATGCCCTGGCGCTGAAACGGTACCTGGATGCCCAGTGAGAAGCAAAACGAGACGAAACGGTAGCTACGTTCAATAGAAGGAATGCGCATGTCTGACAGCACTGAGACGCAGGAAAGCACCGCCAGCGGACTTTCCGCGGTCGAGAAGGCGAAACTGGCCAGCCATTATCTGCGCGGCGCCGTGGCCGAAGAACTGGCCAATTCGGAGGACCACTTCACCAAGGAAGCCTCGCTGGTGCTCAAACACCACGGCATGTACCAGCAGGACGACCGGGATCTGCGGGGGAAGAAGCTGCCGGACGGGACGCGGCAGGGCAAAGTCTACTCGCTGATGGTCCGCACCAAGATCCCGGCCGGACGGCTGAACAGCGAGCAACTGCTGGCCGAGTTGGATCTGTGCGACGAAGTCGGCAACGGCACGCTGCGGATCACCAACCGGCAGGATTTCCAATTGCACAGCGTGTTGAAGCGGAACGTCAAGCAGGCGATCCGCCGCATCAACGAGGTCCACCTCACCACGCTGGGCGGCTGCGGCGACGTGGAGCGAAACGTCATGTGCTGCCCGGCGCCGCTGCACGACGGCGTCCACGATCAGATGCAGGACATGGCCTGCCGCTTGTCCGCGCACCTCTTGCCGCGGAGCCGGGCGTACCATGAGATTTGGCTGACCGATCCCGAATCGGGCGAACGCCACTTGTGCGACGACGGCACCGCGGGCCGGGAAGTCGAGCCGCTGTACGGCCGCAGCTACCTGCCGCGCAAGTTCAAGATCGCCATGGCCCTGCCGCACGACAATTGTGTCGACGTGTACACGCCCGATCTCGGCTTGCTGGCCGCGATCGAAGGCGGGCGGATCATCGGCTACAACTTCCTGGTCGGCGGCAGCTTCGGGATGACGCCCAGCAACACGAAGACGTTCCCGGCGCTGGGCAAGCGGATGGCGTTCGTGCCCACGGAGGACGTCTTCGCCGTGGCCGAGGCGGTGATCAAGGTCCAGCGCGACCACGGCAACCGTAGTAACCGCAGCCTGGCGCGGATGAAGTACCTGGTGGCCGCCTGGGGCTTGGAGAAGTTCAAGGCCACGGTGGAGGAGTACTACGGCCGCGCGCTGGCCGATCCCCACCCGGCCGACGTCCAGGGCGTCGACGATCATCTGGGCTGGCACGAGCAGGGCGACGGCCGCTGGTTCTATGGACTGAACGTCGAGAACGGCCGCATCCTGGACCGGGAGGGCCTGCAACTGAAAACGGCCCTCCGCGAGGTCTGCCGCACGTACCGCCCCGGCATCCGGCTGACGCCCCAGCAAAGCATCTTGTTTGCGGACATCGAGCCACAGGACCGCGCGGGTCTGGAAGCCGTCCTCCGCAAGCACGGCGTCAAGCTGGTCGAGGAGATCTCCACGGCCCGCCGCTGGTCGATGGCCTGCGTCGGGCTGCCGACCTGCCCGCTGACGATCACGGAAAGCGAACGGGTACTGCCCGGCGTGATCGATCAGTTGGAAGCCGAATTGGACCGGATGGGCCTGGGCGACGAGAAGTTCACCGTCCGCATGACCGGCTGTCCCAACGGCTGCGCGCGGCCCTACAACGCCGATATCGGCCTGTCGGGCCGGGCGGTCGGGAAGTACGCGGTCTATCTGGGCGGCCGGCTGTTGGGTGACCGGCTGGCGTTCCTGTACAAGGACTACGTGCCGCTGGGCGAGATCGTGCCCTTGCTGGTGGGACTGTTCGCCCGCTTCAAACAGGAACGGACCGGCGGCGAGACGTTCGGCGATTTCTGCTTCCGCAAGGGGGCGGAAGGCCTGGCGGAGGCTAGTCAACACACGTAGCGCGACCGGGGAGAATCGTGGACATTTTTTTCCGATCCCGTGAGAAACGCGAGGCGGCAAGGCTGACTCGCGAACGGAAAACAGTAACGGCCATGCTGCGCATTTTTTGCCGCGCCCATCATGGAGGCGAGAAGGACCTGTGTGCGGCGTGCGCCGATCTAAATGCCTACGTGATGTGCCGCCTGGACCGTTGTCCGTTCGGCGCGGAGAAACCGACCTGCGCTGCCTGCCCGATCCACTGTTACAAGACCGACCGGCGGGAACAGATCCGCGCCGTGATGTGTTATGCCGGCCCGCGCATGCTGTGGCACCATCCGTTGTCCGCGCTCCGGCACTTGTGGGACGCCCGCCGGGCGGCGGCGGGCCCGCCGCGGAAGAAAACAGCGGCCCCTGCATCAGTCAAAGACTCCGGAGGGTGATCATGGGACCCAGCGCCGCAGGCGGAGCCGGAAGCTACGGACGCCGGGACTTCCAGCACAGTCCGTTTGTCGTGTTCTACGAGTTGACGCAGGCTTGCGACCTGGTCTGCAAGCACTGCCGCGCGTGCGCCCAGCCGGCGCGGGCCGCGGACGAATTGGACTCGCAGCAGGCCCGGCAGTTGCTGGAACAACTGGCCACGTTTCCCAAGCCGCCGATGCTCGTCCTGACCGGCGGCGATCCGCTCAAACGGCCCGACGTGTACGAACTGGTCGAGCACGGCGTCCGCCTGGGACTGGACGTGGCGATGACGCCGTCGGCCACGCCGCTGGTGACGGCCGACGCCCTGCAGCGTCTGCACGCGGCCGGGTTGCACCGGCTGGCGCTCAGCCTGGACGGGGCCGATGCCGCCACCCACGACGCCTTCCGCGGCGTGCGCGGCAGCTTTGACCGGACCCTGGAGATCCTGGCCGCGGCCCGCCGCATCGGACTGCCGCTGCAGGTGAACACGACCATCGCCGCCTCGAACGTCCACCAGGTGGACGCGCTGGCGGAGATGCTCGCGGAACGCGGGATCGTGCTCTGGTCGGTGTTCTTCCTGGTCCCGGTCGGACGCGGCCAGGAATTGGAGCGGATCTCGCCGCTGCAGTACGAACAGGTCTTCGAACGGCTGTGGCACCACGCCCAGCGGCAGCCCTACGGCATCAAGACAACCGAGGCGCCGCAGTACCGCCGCTTCGTCCTGCGGCGGCAGGGCAATCCGCAGCAAAGCCCCGGCGGCGCCAGCGGCCATCAGCGGGCCCCGCTGGGCATCAACGACGGCCGCGGCGTGATGTTCGTCAGCCATCGGGGAGTGATCTATCCCAGCGGTTTCCTGCCGGTGGTCTGCGGACAGTTTCCCCGCGACGCGGTCGTGGACGTGTACCAGCATCATCCCAGCTTTCAAGCCTTGCGGGACGCGAACCGTTTGCAGGGCAAGTGCGGCCGTTGCGAATTCCGCCACGTCTGCGGCGGCAGCCGGGCCCGCTCGTTCGCGGTCACCGGCGACATGCTGGCGGCCGAACCCGATTGTCCCTACCTGCCGTCCGCGTTGCGGGAGGCAGTGTCGGGGTTCTCGCCCCCCTGACTCAAGGCCCGGCTTGCCATGGCGCATCCAGCCAGCCAAAATTGAGTGAGGCGACAGCGATCATGAACCGCATTCACATCGTCGGGCGGAAGAACCACGGCAAGACGACACTGGTCGTCGAATTGGTCCGGGAATTCTGCCGCCGCGGCGTCCGCGTCGGCACGATCAAGCACTCGCGGCACATCCATGAATTGGACACGCCGGGCAAGGACTCCCATCGCCATCGCGCCGCTGGAGGCCAGCCGGCGGCGGTCATCACGGGGGACTCGGTGGGGATCTTTCTGACCCGCGACGGGCGCGACGAGTACGAACGCTTGGAGCCGTTGTACGCCGATTGCCAGATCGTGCTGGTCGAAGGCGATATCCAGGCTGCGGGCGTCAAGGTCGAAGTCTGGCGGGCGGAAAAAGGTTCGGCGTGCCTGGCCGCCGAACGGGCGGATATCGCGGCCGTCGTCAGCGACGATCGGCCGGACGTCGCCGTTCCCGTGTGGCTGCGTAGCGACGTGGCACGCTTGGCAGATCGAATCTGGGATCTGGCGGCTGCAAACCGTCCGCCAGCATGAGGCGGATGCCGCGCAAACATCATTCGAGAAACAACTGTCAGGTATCAAGCGAGCGGCAAGGCGCCAGCCCGCCCCGGCGGCAAATGGCCGGCGTGGTCCGCCGTCCAGAAAGGCCTTCATCGAGCCTCTTTCGGCAGCAGCAGTTCCGCGGCGCTGCGGGCCAGGTACGTCAGATTCGAACCGCGGGCCCGACCCGGCAGGTCGCGGTCCCACGTGTTCACGCTGTAGTACTCGCGGATCCCCAGTGTCGCGCCCTGGGCCGACCAGCCGGCCAGAATTTCGTCTACCGTCAAACCGCCTTTGAGGAAGGCGGTCGCGACGCTGATCACCACTTGCGGCTGGACACGGATCTGCGGCGGCGGCGAATGGTAGTTATAGGCGTACATCCCCACCAGTTTCCCGCGCGGACCGACTGCGGCCGCGACTTCATTCGCCAGCGCCACGGCCCGGTCGCTGACACTGCCCATCCGGGCGCACGCTTCGCACTGGCACCAACCGCCGCCGTCGCTGGGATCGACCGACACGCTGTCGGCATCGGGGTTCTTGTCGAAGTACTCGTTGGCGTACTGAACGGCCAGCGTTCGCAAGCCGGGGTTGCTGATGCAGAACTTGGCATTCTCGTGGCCGGTCTGCCGTTGCCCGTGGACCAGGGCGAAGTACTCGGGATGTTGAGCGAATTCCGCCCGTTTGGCCGAGGCGATGCCGCCGTAGGCATGTCCGGTGTGGAGTTCCAAGGCCGAGGCGGTCCGATTTCGACTGCACCACTGGCGATAGGGTTCGTCCGCGTAGTCCCACGGGCCGAAACCGTACCAGATGCGGCGGCTGTGATAGTCGGGGG
>CAYUFW010000016.1:0-40018 GCA_964443915.1 uncultured Pirellulaceae bacterium | reverse complement strand
CGACCGCGATGCTCAAGTCGCGAATCTCCGGGACGACTTCCCACGTCTTGCCCGGGAAGAATTGGCGATAGCCGATGCGGTACAGCAAGTCCCAGACGGCATGTTCCACGGCCAACTCGGTGGCCCCGACGACGTACAGTCCTCGGGCATGGGAGCGCAACAGGTACCTCTCCCGCTCGAACGGCCCCGGCTTCAGCCAAGCGTCCTTCAGGTGCAGCATCGGGAAATGAGCAGCCAGACCGAGCGCGATGCCCGTGCTCCCGTCGCCACTCTTCACGGCGAACTTGGCACCGGAGATTCGCTGCAAGTACTCCGCCAGCGTCGCTGCCGACTGCCGGACCGATTCCGACGCGTCTGCGGCGACGACGATCGCTTGTTGGGATGCCCCATCGCGAGCGATCGGGACCGATTCCGCCGCAGCCGCGAAGGCCGGCAGCAAGCCGATGACCAGGGACAGATTGGAGAGATGTCGAGTGTGCATAGGTCTCCATTTCTTGGCTTTCGGACTGTCCGCGCGTGTGGCGAGCCAGCCGGAATGATATCATAAACCGGCGCGTTTTGGTGGTGACCAAGTGCCGTACCTGTGAAGTGATCGGAGGCCGGAGATGACACGTTTCCCTTGGTTTGCGAGCGTTGCATTCGTCGGGATGTTGTGGACCCTTCTGGGCGATGCACTCGGTACGCCGGTCCGCGCAGTGGAATTCCCAGGCCCCGATCCCGGAACGGCTCGCGGCCAGATCACGGCGGGACAGCTGACGCTGGAGAACGAAATCCTCGCCTGCCGCTGGCGCGTCGCGCAAGATCGGCTGCGGCCGGAACGTCTTGCCGACAAGCTTTCCGGAACGGCGCTTTCTGTGACCGAACGCGAGTGTTTTCAAATCGTCCTGGCCGGTTCGCCCGGCCCAGTCGGGCGAATCGTCAGAGCCTCGGACATGGCGTTTGCCGGGCCGCCGCAGGTGCAGACCATCGAACCGAACGATCGCGCAACGCGCCTGGCCGACCGCCTTGGCGGCCGTCAGATCGTCGTCCGCTTGGCCGACGCTGGCAGCGGTCTGGAAGTGGAATGGCGAGCACTCCTGCGCGACGGCTCGAACTACGTCCAGTTCCGGCTGACGCTCGGCGCGGCGAAGGAGCCGACGGAGGTGAAAGAAATCATCTTCTGGGAGTTACCTGCTGCCGATGCGCGTGTCATGGGAACGGTCGACGGCTCGCCCGTCGTTGCCGGGACGGTGTTCTTCGCCTGCGAACATCCGATGGCCAAGAGCGAGTTGCTCGGGGAGCCGGCGGCGGACGGGACAACGCAGTTCCGTTGCCGCATGCCGTGCCAGGTCCTGGTGCGGCCGGGAGAACGGGTCTGCTACACGTCGATCCTGGGCGTTGTCCCGCAGGGCCAGCTGCGCCGCGGTTTCCTGTACTACCTGGAGCGCGAACGGGCGCATCCTTACCGGCCGCTGCTGCATTACAACAACGGCTCGGAGATCGGCTGCGAGTACTGGGCAAAGAAGCTGGCTAAGCAGGATCAGCAGGCCGTGGAGTTCCGCCGAGATCAGCAGCAGATTTGGCTCGACAACATCCGTGCATTTGGCGAACAGCTGGTCGTGAAACGCGGGGTCACGATGGACGCGTTCGTCCACGATTTTGAATGGGACGACGAAACGCTGGTCTGGCAGTTCCACGAGGGCTACCCGGAGGGGTTCGGCCCGGCTCAGAAAGCGGCCGAGCCGTTTGGGGCTCGCGTCGGCGTCTGGCTGTCCCCGGCCGGCGGCTACCCCGGCAAGCCCGCGCGGCTGGAACGCGGACGCCGCGACGGCTTCGAGATCAATCCGAACGGCCTGTCGCTGGCCGGGCCCCGGTACTACGCGCGGGTCCGCACCGCTTGCGCCAACATGGTCCAGCAGTACGGCGTCAATTATTTCAAGTACGATGGCTTCGGCGCCGGCAACAACCAGCCGGGCCCCGGGCCGTACGGCAGCGACGTGGAGGCCCTGTTGCGGCTGATGACCGAGTTGCGCGAGTTGAAGCCGGACATCTTTTTCAACCCGTCGACGGGAACCTGGCCCTCGCCGTTCTGGCTCAAGTTCGCCGATTCGATCTGGCGGCAAGGCAGCGACACCAACGTGCTGGGCAAAGGCTCCGACCGGCAGAAATGGATCACCTATCGCGACAGCGAGATCTATCACGGCGTGCTGGACAAGTCGCCGCTGTACCCGATCAGCTCCCTGATGATCCACGGTGTGTTCGTCAACGCGCTGCCGCTGTTCGGCAATCCCTACGACCCGGCCGCGCCACGACCGACGTACGATCCGGGCGAGATCACCGCCGAGATTCGTTCGTTCTTTGGGACCGGGACCAATCTGCAGGAGTTGTACATCGCGCCGCAGCTGATGACGGAAAGGACCTGGGACGCGCTGGCCGAGGCGGCCCGCTGGTCGCGCAGCAACGCCGACGTGCTGGCGGATACCCACTGGGTGGGCGGCGACCCAGCCAAGACGCAGGTCTACGGCTGGGCGTCGTGGTCCAAACGAAAAGGGATCCTGACGCTGCGCAATCCGGACGACCAACCGGCGGAAACGACCTTGGATATCGGCCAAGCGTTCGAGCTGCCACCCGACGCGGTGAAGAAGTTCTCGTTGCGAAGTCCCTGGAAGGAAGACGCGGACAAGACGCCTCTCGAACTGGCAGCAGGTCAGCCGAAGACGTTCACGCTGCAGCCGTTCGAAGTGCGCGTCTTCGACGCGGTCCCGGCCCAATGACGAATGCCGCGCGCTCGTCCGGCGGTTGGCTGCGCTCGCTGCTGGTTTCGGCGAACGGCGGGCGTTAGCCCGCCGGTTCCTTCGATATTGGCAGGCGATCCCTGAAGACGAACCGGTGGACTAACCCCCGCCGTCCGCCATGAGACGAAGAATCCGGCCGGACGTATCATCGAGAAGTTGGCCGTCCGCGACGTCCCACAGCGACGTGGGCGAATCTTTCACGCTGCCCGTGTCGGCGTCACGCCATCGGCTCGTCGGGAAAAGCCTCGCCCCAGATTCGGGCGAAGTCCGCCTCGAGTGCCTGTTCGCGAATCCAACGTTGCAGGTAGGCGAAGTCAATCGTCGACCGGTTGGCCCGCAACAAGGCGGCGGCGTCCATGAGATCGATGATGCGGCTTCAGGTGGCATGACTTGTCCGCTTCATTCGTTCGAGCATCCGCGCGACCGTCCGGTCGTGTTCGTCCATCTGCTGGGCGTACCATTGGCGATATGCCTCCTGGACGTCGCCATCAGGGCCGACCTCGCGGCGAAAACCGGCCAAGAGGAGCTTGTGTCCGGTCCGCAGCAGGTCCAGCCAAATGGCAATCCGCTGGTCCGCCGTCGCATCCGCCGGCACCGAGGGAGCGGACTCCGCAGAGGGTAGCAGCCCTTGATCCATAGCCAAGTCTCCTGAACGCTCTCACGTGTGTTCAACTCTTCGATGCCGCGTCGCGGCGACGGGCCTCGCAGCCTGTCGCGCGCGGCGACCGCTCCAGAGAGCCGTCGCACAGGAGTCGTCAGCAAGCCCGTCTAGCCCGTCACCAGTTCGATGCCTTGGCCGGTTCCCAGATTCCGCGAGTACTGTTTTCGTTCGGGACTGTTCCAGTGCTCGTGGGCGCCCAAGCTGGCCAGGGGCGTGCCTCGGCCGTGCGGATCGTAGCGGGTGCCGGACGGAGGCTGGTGGGCCAGCGCGGCCTCGTGCAGATAGTTGTCCACCTCGCCGACCATTCTCGCCTGGGTCGGTTCGGCAGCGAAGAAGTCCACGGCCACCGACTCGATCGCCACGGGGTCTTGCGAGACGAACACGCTGGCGGTCCAGTGGCCGCCGAAGGGCGCCGACTGCCACCGCTCCGGGCCCACGCTCTGGTGCGGCGCGGCGTACAGGGCGTCGATCAGGTACAGGATCGTTTTCCCGCCCAGGTCCTTGTGGCCCATCAAGTCGACCATCGCGTTGTACGTACGCATGGGACGCTTCGTGACGCTGATCGAGTCGTGCAAGTGGCTGGGGTTCCAACCCTTGTGTGAATCCTTCGGGCCGGTGTTCTCCCGGTAGACCGATCCATAATGGTTCTTGGCGCACAGCGTCACGGCCGCCAGCGAGTGTCCCTTCATCAGCCCCGCGTTGATCAGGTACGTCGCGCCGGTGACGCAAGCGGGCAGGTAGGTCCGGCGGTTGTCCGGTGTGCTGGGATCGCCGAAGTGGAGGGCGACACCCTTGTCGGGTTGGACCTGGAACCGTCCCTCGCCGCCGTCGCGATCCTCGAAGCGGATGCCGGGAAACTCGGCTTGGGCCCGCAGGAAGATCGAATCGTTGGCCAGACGCGAGGCATCGTAGACCACGATATCTTCCTCGCGGACACGGGCTTGCTTGACTAGTTGCCGCAACAGGGCCAGCGTCAACTGGGGCGTGTTGTACAGTCCCTGGGCTGGGTCCGCCCGGCGCTTGGAGCAGTTCAGGTTGAGTTTCACCGCGACCTTTTCGCCTGGCCGGTAGCCCGCGTCGCCTCGGCCTTGCGTCTGGTTGAAATGC
This sequence comes from uncultured Pirellulaceae bacterium, assembly GCA_964443915.1. Taxonomy (GTDB): domain Bacteria; phylum Planctomycetota; class Planctomycetia; order Pirellulales; family Pirellulaceae; genus Anammoximicrobium. Next base: position 35,476 of record CAYUFW010000016.1, on the reverse strand, counting down.
CGGAACAGCGCCGCCCAAGCGTCCGCGTCGGCCTTGGCGTCCGTCAACCGCCGCAGCGATCGGCTCAGCATTTGATCGGCCAGCACCGGGTCGGTGAACCGGTCCTCGTGCCAGCTGCCGCTGGACGCGTTCCCGTCCCAGCGGGCGACCTGCGGGTCGTGAATCCAGACCACACGGCCGGGACAGATGCCCCGCGCCTGGCCGAGCGGCTGATTCGGACCTTCGGCCGGAGCCCAGCGGGGAGCCGCCTCGGCTGCCGCCGCCATCCCGGAGGAGTGCGTGCCGGCCAGGGGCAGGCCCGCCGCAATGCCGCCGGCCGCGGCCTGACGAAGAAACGCGCGTCGCGATGGGTTGGGCATGATGGATTCCTTGCTGCGAAAGTGCAAACGTGATAACGCCAGCTGTGAAATGTACTGATTGGCGGACAGACTGTCGAGTTGTCCGGCTGATGGGGAAACGAAGGAAGGGAAACATCCTGGGGTCCGTGTCGCCGGCCGCAACCAGCACAAGGGTACGCCTCTTCGCCCCCTCTTGGTGGAAGCGGATTCGAATGTCTCCTTTCGCTGGCTCTGTTTTCGTGTCTACTTTATTGCAGGTTTCGGCGAATATAGAATCGATTGAAGATGGCTCAAGATGCTACCGAGGCGATTGAACGCGGAGACTCTGGAAATGTTGAAGTTGCGTGCACACTACGACGGGCAACAGGTGGTTCTGGACGACCCGGCGCCTGCCTGCCTGGAAGCGAACACGGCTGTGGAGGTGTTGGTTCCCAACCAAGGGAATCGCGCACTGGCTGAGTGGGAAGCGTTTTCCCGCGAGTTCTGGGCTCGACCGTTGCCGTCGGGTTTCCGGCCCATCAGTCGCACCTGGCAGCGGGAGGACCTGTATGAACGTGGAACGCGTTCTGCTTGACACCAATGTGCTGGTGTACGCGCGGGATCGAAGCGAACCCCGGAAAGGCCCACTTGCTCAGCAATTGCTGCAAAGCGTCTTTTCGGCCGGTCGCCCGATGCTCAGCACACAAGTCCTCTCGGAGTTTTTCTGGGCGGTAACTCGCAGGATCCCCATCCCGCTCACCATTGACGAAGCTGTTGCGGAAACCCGGCGGCTTATCGAGTTGACTTCCGTCGTGCCGCTCACGGCGGCCCTGATCGACGAGGCACTGGAAGCGGTATCCCGTCACGGCCTGCCACTGTGGGATGCGCAAATCCTCGCGGCGGCCTCGGTTCACGGCGCATCCATCATTCTCTCAGAAGATTTTCAACATCGCCGGAAAATCGGCGGTGTCCTTTTCCTCAATCCGTTTTCGGACGATTTCAATCCGCTAGAGGTTTTGCCCGCCTAGTTACAGACTCGTGCCAGCGCTTGCTGACGCCTACATTCCAGAAACGTCTCAATAGGATTTCGTCATGAATCGTGTTCTTCGTCATCGCTGGGTGTTGATCGTCATCGTCACGTCAACGGTCCTTGGCAACCCTGCCGCCGGGGCCGCCGAGCGCGACAACCTGCCCCGCGTGCGCGTCGCTTCGGTGCGGCGGGTTTTCCACGACGGCGAGCACAACGCCTTCACGGACCTCGTCCGCTTCCAGGATACGTTTTACCTGACCTTTCGCAGCTGTCCGGACGGCCACATGGTTCACCCGACGGCCTCGATCATCATCCTGGCCAGCAAGGACGCCCAGGAGTGGCGGCAGGTCCACCGCTTCCAGGTCGAGCAGCGCGACACGCGCGACCCGCATTTCCTGGTCTTCCGCGACAAGCTGTTCGTCTACACCGGCACCTGGTACAGCGGCACAACGGCGCTGCCACGGGACGATTACGACCTGAACAAACACCTCGGCTACGCGGCCTGGTCCGACGACGGCACGACCTGGCACAGCCCGATTATGCTCGAAGGCACCTTCGGGCACTATGTCTGGCGGGCCGCGGCGCTGGGCGACAAGGCGTATTTGTGCGGGCGGCGCAAGGTCGGCTTTGCCGTCGCACCGCGGGGCGAAGGCAAAGAAGTCGAGTCGCTGATGCTGGAAAGCGACGACGGCCTGATCTGGCGCAAGCGGGCGGTGTTTCAGGAAATCGCCGGCGACGAGACGGCGTTCTTGTTCGAGCCGGACGGCAGCGTGCTGGCCGTGGGCCGCCGCGGCGGCGGACCCGCGCAACTGCTGCGGTCCAGCCCGCCCTACACGAACTGGGACCGCAAGGATCTCGACCGCTACATCGGCGGCCCGTTGCTGACCAAATGGGGCGGCCGCTATCTCGTCGGCGGCCGCAAGACGACCAAGGAAAGCGGAGCCAAAACGTCGTTGTGCTGGCTGGTGGGCGACCAACTGCACGAGTTTGCGGAGCTTCCCAGCGGCGGCGACAACTCCTACCCCGGTTTTGTCGAATTGGCGCCCGGCCGGGCCTTGGTCTCCTACTACTCCAGTCACGAACGCGACGCATCGGGCCAGGCGATCACGGCGATCTATCTGGCGGAATTGGCGATGGAAGAGCGACCGTGAGGCCGCTCGCAGCGGTTCAAGGCCCTTGAGTTGAACTGGCTCCGTCGCATCGCCTGTGTCGCTGCTGCAATCTGACGCAAAGGATGCATCTGTGGGGCCTCATGTTTGCCCTTGGTGGGGCGGGTACTTCATCGACAACCCCCTGCGCCGCTGGCTGCACAATCCGGAGCGGATTGTGGCGCCCTACGTGCAGCCCGGCATGACGGCGCTCGATTTCGGCTGTGGCATGGGCCTGTTCTCGATCGCGATGGCGAAGCTGGTCGGCGAGCAGGGGCGGGTCGTGGCGGCGGATCTGCAGCCGCAAATGCTCGACGTCGTGCGGCGGCGGGCGCAGCGGGCCGGAGTTGCGGACCGCATCCGCACTCACCGCTGCCAGCGCGACGCGCTCGCTCTGGACGGACCGCTCGACTTTGCCCTGGCCTTCTACTCGGCCCACGAGGTGCCGGATTTGCGGCGCTTGCTCGCTGAGATTCACAACGCTCTGGCTTCCCACGGGCGGTTCCTGGTCGTCGAGCCGATTGGGCACGTGACCGCTAAGGACTTTGCGAATATGATGGAACTCGCCGCCGAGATCGGATTTCGGGAACAAGAGCGCCCGCGAGTCCGGCTCAGCCGGGCGGCGGTGTTGGGGAAGAACAGTCGTGCAGAAGCCGCTTAACCGCCTCGGCAAGCGGGTGGCGAAAGTCGGCGATTTCAGCCCTAGGGGGATAACCTACATGTCTTGTATTGACGGTAGTTTGCGGTGGCCGTGGGAACGGTCCGGTCCTTGTCTTGCCCTCGTTCTGCTGCTCTCCGTGCCGGCGTCCATGTTCTGGCCGGGGATGATTCCGGCGGACAACGCCAGGCAGGTGTGGGCTGCCGAAGCCCAAGGCGCGGCGGCGAGTTCGTCGTCGGCACAGCGTCCCAAAGACCGGCCGGCGTCGGTGCGCGCGATCGCCGCTCGGCTGGACATCGGCGCGGGCGACGTCGTCGCGGATATCGGCGCCGGCAAAGGCGGGGACACGTGGATCTTCGCCGAGATCGTCGGGCCGACGGGCACGGTGTACTCGGAGGAAATCACGGAGAACCAGGTCAAATCCTTGAAGGCAGAAGCCGAGAAGCGCAAGCTGACGCAAGTCCGCCCCGTCCTGGGACGCGGCGACAGTCCCCTGCTGCCGGCGGCGCGCGTCGATCTGGCGTACATGCGGCTGGTGTACCACCATGTCTCCAAGCCGCGCGAAATGCTGCGGGAGATTTGGCGGGCGCTGAAACCGGGCGGCTACTTCGTCGTGATCGACCGCCTGCCCGGCACGTTGCGCGACTGGGTGCTCCGCGAGCAGCGGGCGAGCAAGCATTTTTGGCTGGCCGAAACGACCGTCGTGCGCGAAGCCCGCGAGGAAGGGTTTCGCTATGTCGCCTGTGCCGACGAACTGTGCGAATCCAAGGACAATCCGTTCGTGCTGGTCTTCCAGCGTCCGGCCGGCGCATCCGAGCCCGGCCGTGACCCCGATCCGTTCCTGCCGCTGGCGGTCAGCGAAGTTTCCGAAATGCTCCTGCCCCCCGGCAAGCAGTTTCAGCGGCCGGTGCTGATCGCGCTGGGGCAGGCTCGCGAGTTGATCCCGGCGGTCCTCCAGCGGTCGTCCGGCGCGGGCCTGGAGGTTGTCTTGGAGGAGTGGGCGACGCAGAAGGACGAGCGGCCGCCGCTGCCCGCCGGCGTATCGCTGCCTTCGGTGCTGACCGACCTGGGCAATCCGCACTTGGGACCGGAGCCGATCGACGCCGTGTTCCTCCTGGACACGTACCACTTGCTGTTCCACAGCAAGACGCTGCTGGCCAAGCTGCACCAGCGGCTGACGCCCGATGGCTGCGTCTGCGTCCTGGATCGCGCGGCCAAAGAGCCGATGTCGCGGCGCGACGCCAGTCACCACCGGCAGATCGATCCGGCGGCCGTGAAACAGGAGTTGACCGCCGCCGGTTTCGTGCTGCAGTCGGAAAGACCAAAGCCGGCGGCGGACCGTTTCTTGCTCGTGTTTGGCAAGGGCCAGACGCCCTAGCGGTCCTCTTCCACGAGCGCGAATCCCAGCAGGGTGGCCAGGTCCCTGATCCGCTCCCGCAGATCGCCGAACGTCGCACAGCGGTGTACGCCGTACTTGTCGGGATAGACGGTCCGCGTGATTGCTTGGGCGTCGACCGACGCCACGATCTTGGTCCGTCACATCATCTCGTAGAAGTGGTCGCGGTACTTGACCGGGCCGTGGAACATGGGCACGGTCTTGCCGGTGTGGACCAGGACTTCTTTCGAGAGCACGTCGACCTGCCACATCGTGACCGCTTCGTCGGCCGGGTACAGGATGCAGGAGGCGGCGCCGACGCCCGGCCGCGAGCGGGCCCGCACCTGGCGCTCGCGATGATCGGTCAGGATGTAGGGAACCCGCCGTTGGTCGCCCCACGGGTTCCAGGGCCCCTCGCAGTGCTGCACCATGGACGTGTTGTTGTACGTGTCCACGGCAAAGTCGCCCAACATGCTGGGGCGCCGGTAGGCGTACTGCAGCAGCATTTCCGAGAGCAGGATGTTCAGGTGCGACTGGCACTTGGCCACCGTGTTCTCCAATTGAAATTCGGAAGTCGCCAGCGCCGGACAGACGTAGTCCTCCGGCCGCGGTCGCGGCGTCAGCGTGCGGATGTGGAAGGCCGTCGCCGTGGCGCCGTGCCGCCGCATCAGCATCTTCATCGCCAAGTAGACCTTGGCCGAGCGGACGACTTCCGACTCGATCGTGTTGATCATCTTCTCCGCGGCACGAATCCAGCGCTGGGCGATGTCGTTCGCTTCTTTGCTCTCGCCCGACCAGAGCTTGGCGACGTCGGGATCCTCCACCACTTCGGGCGTGCCGATCTTCGTGACCCGCGTGCCGAACGTGTCGCTGATGGCGCCCAGGATCCGCTCGTTGTAGTCCGGCGGCGGGTTCTTGAGCATGTCGCCGTAGATGACGTTGACGAGCTTGGAATCGGTCACCGTCAGGATGTGCTCCCGCTTCATCCGCTTCAGGGCGCGGATCAGCTTGATCTTGTCCGCCAGGTCCGTGAACATCCGCTCGGTGACCTTCGGGTCCGCGGTGAATTGCCAGGGGTCCAGCATGGCGTGGACGACCCGGTGCGGTTTGAACAAGGGGAACGGGACGTTCATAAAGTCGTTCACCATGGACACGTTGATGGTCGGCAGGCCCGTGCGGAGCAGGTCGTATTCCCTGGGGCAGCCACAGATCATCACCGCGTCACATTGCTGCCGCTGAAGATCCTTCAGTTCGTTCATGACTGCATCCAGGCGGACGCCGCGGGTCAAGTCCCGGACGACGAACTCGACGCCGTCGCACGATTTCTGCAGCCGGCCGATGATCTCCTCGTTCGACAACGGCTCGAGATCCGTGTCGTCACGGGACGGCGCAATGCCGAAAAAGACGGTGAAGATCTTCGCGGACTCGCCGGACGGACTGGCCGGCGCAGGCGATTCGGCGGCTCGGGACGCCCCCCAGGCACAGGCGCTCAGCGCGCCGGGAGCCAGTTTCACAAACGTGCGACGCGACATCGTGGACATGGCGTTCTCCTCGGCGACAGTGCCAGAATTCGTGGATACCCGCTCATACCGGACGCCGTCCAGGATGGCACATTTCCCCACCGCATACCACTACCATGTCGCGATTTGTTGTGATTCTCGGAGAACATGTACCGGCAACGACAGAAGGCCCGCCAGAGGAGATCGGACCAGTCGGACAGGTCGGACAAGTCAGACGGGGCCGACAGGTCTGACAGGTCCGCCACTCCACTGAGGAATTCCCCCGGGTAGGGCCTGGAACGTCCGATCGTGGAACCCTGGCCGCATCGCTCTACCGGCGGCGGATGCTCCACGCTACAATGACGCCTCGCGACTATGGCAGGTACATCGCTGGCCACTGCGGCGTCGGAGCGTTTGCGGGAGCTGGCCCGGCGTCTGAACGAACACGAAGGCTTTGCCGACGTGGTGTCTGCGCTGTCCCGTGGGCAGGCGGCGACGTTGGACGGAGTCTGGGGATCGTCGTGCGCGCTGGTGGCGGCCGAATTGGCTCGAATGGCAGCGGGACCGTTGGTCGTCGTCTGTCCGCATCAGGACGAGATCGATACCTTCTGCGACGATTTCGCCTTGTTCTCCTCCGTCGTGGCAAAGCGCTTCCCGGCTTGGGAGTCCGAACCCGGCGAACGGATCCTACACGACGAAATCCACGCCGAACGGCTACGGACCTTGAAGCAGTTGGTTCGCGCGGCCGGCCCGGATCCGGCCGCCCCGCGTCCTGCGCCGCCGCCCGCCGGTTCCGAGCCGGCCGCGTTTCCGCGCCTGATCGCGACCAGCATTCACAGCCTCTTGCAGCCCACGCCCAGCCGCGAGCGGTTGGCGGCCGGCAGCCGTCAACTGCGGATCGGCCAGCGCGTGGATGTCAACGCCTGGCTGGCCTGGCTGGTGCAGTGCGGGTTCCACCACACCAGCGCCGTCGAACTGCCGGGCGAGTTCTCCAGCCGCGGCGGGATCGTCGACGTGTTCGCGCCGGACTGGTACCAACCCGTGCGGATCGAGTTCTTTGACGACGAAGTGGAGTCGTTGCGCCGTTTCGACGTTCAGACGCAACGCAGCTTGGAGACGCTGGACCAGGTGGAAATCACCGTCGCCGAGCCGTCGGCTGCCGATCGCGGCCACTTGAGCGACTACTTGCCGCAACGCAGCATCTTCCTGTTCCACGAATTGGAGCGGGCGGAAGAGGAAGCCAAAGCCTATCTGACCCGCTTGGAGCGCCCGCAGGAGTTGCACGGCTTTGCCGAAGTGATGCAGCAGACAGGCCGCTTTGCCGTCGCCACGGCCTCCGGCTTGGCCCGCGGCAGCCTGGGCGCCCGATGTCATCTGCAGATCGAATCGGTCGAGCGCTTCAGCGGGGAAATCGACCAGGTGCGCACGGAACTGGACCGGGTGGGCGAGGGGCACGAGGTGTTCCTGGTCTCGCAGACCGAGGCCGAGATCGAGCGGCTGGCCGAACTGCTGCGGACCACGCAACTGGCCGCCGCCGGGCGGTTGCACTTTCCGCTGGGCACGCTCCGCGAAGGGTTTCGGCTGGCCCGCGACCGCGTGATCGTGATTACCAGCGGCGAGTTGTTCCATCGCGGCGAACTGCGGCGATTGCCGCGGCGGCGCTTGGGCAAGGCCATTGACACCTTCTTGGATCTGCGCGAAGGCGATCTGGTCGTCCACTTGGCGCATGGCATCGGCCGCTACCGGGGCATGCAGCTGCTGGACAAGGAAGGCCGCGTCGAGGAGCACTTGCAGATCGAGTTCCACGGCGGCACCAAGATCTACGTGCCCGCGACCCGGATCGGCCTGGTCCAGAAGTACGTCGGCGGAACGAAAACCCGTCCCGTGCTGGCCAAGATCGGCAACAAGACCTGGGTCCGGCAGAAGCAGGCCGCCGAATCCGCCGTGATCGATCTGGCCGCCGAACTGCTGGAGATGCAGGCCCAGCGGCGGGCTCGGCCCGGCATCGCGTTCGCCGTCGAAAGCGACTGGCAACACGAATTCGACGCGTCGTTCCCCTATCACGAAACGCCCGACCAGCTGTCGGCGATCGGCGCCATCCAGCAGGACATGTCCGCGTCCCGGCCGATGGACCGGCTGCTCTGCGGGGACGTGGGCTTCGGCAAGACCGAACTGGCCATGCGGGCCGCCTTCAAGGCCGTCGACAACGGCTACCAGGTGGCCCTGCTCGCGCCCACCACGGTGCTGGTCGAGCAGCACTACCACACGTTCCGCGAGCGGATGGCGGAATTCCCGTTCGACATCGCGCGGCTGAGCCGCTTCTGCGCGGCGCGCGAGCAGCGCGACATCGTCAACCGCTTGAGCACCGGCAATATCGACATCGTGATCGGCACGCACCGGCTGGCGTCCCAGGACGTCAAGTTCTGCAACCTGGGGCTGGTGATTATCGACGAAGAACAGCGTTTCGGGGTGGAGGTCAAGGAGCGGTTAAAGGCCCTCCGCACCACCGTCGACGTCTTGACGCTCACCGCGACGCCCATCCCTCGCACGCTGCACATGTCGCTGGTGGGCGTGCGGGACATCTCGAATCTGGAGACGCCGCCGGAGGACCGGATGGCGACGGAAACGCGGTTGACGCGGTTCGATGCGGAGCTGATCCGCCACGCCGTCCTCCGCGAACTGAACCGGGGCGGCCAGATTTACTTCGTCCACAACCGCGTCGAAGACATCCACGTGGTCGCGAAACGGCTGCAGCACATCGTTCCGGAAGCACGCCTCCGCATCGGTCACGGCCAGATGCCCGAAACGGAGTTGGAACAGGTCATGGTTGATTTCGTGGAGGGCAAATTCGACCTGCTGCTAGCGACCACGATCGTGGAGAGCGGACTGGACATCCCCAACGCCAACACGATGTTCATCGACGAAGCCGACCGCTACGGTTTGGCCGACCTGCACCAACTGCGCGGCCGGGTCGGGCGGTACAAGCACCGCGCGTACTGTTATTTGCTGATCGATCCGGGCAAGAACGTGACGCCCAACGCGGCGCGGCGACTGCGGGCGATCGAGGAATTCAGCGATCTGGGCGCCGGTTTTGCCTTGGCCATGCGTGACCTGGAAATTCGCGCCGGCAACCTGTTGGGAACGCAGCAGAGCGGCCACATCGCGGCGGTGGGGTACGAATTGTATTGCCAGCTGCTGGAAAACGCCGTCCGGCGGCTGAAGCAGATGCCGCCCAAGATGTCCATCGACGTGGACTTGGCACTGCCCGGCCGGGCCTACCTGCCCACCGACTATGTGCCGGACATGCGGCTGAAAATCGACCTGTACCGCAAGCTGTCGCGGATCACCGCGACGGAGGAATTGGAGGAATACCGCGGTGAGCTAGCGGACCGGTTTGGGCCGCTGCCGGAGCCGGTCGAGCGGATGCTCGCACGCGAAGCGTTGAAGATCGAAGCCGCGATCTGGCAGATCGCGGAGATCTACCTGGAAGGCCGTTTCCTGGTGTTCCGATACACGCACCGGGCCCGGATCGAGCAGTTGGCCAAGCTCAGCGGCGGCAAGCTGCGAGTGGTCGATCAGGACAGCGCGTACCTGCGGTTGCCGGAAGGAATGACGCAACCGGACGCGATCCTGGGCCTTGTCAAATCAGTGTTGCGGCCCCGTTGACGTGCCGGCTATAATCCCGCGCGCCGCGTGGCTCGTCTGATTTTTCTTCTCTCGGCAACAAAGGCGGACATCTTGCTCCGACGCACAAGGGTATCGGTTGCGTGCCTGGTTGCAGCCTGGATGGCCGCCGGGCCGGTGCGCGCAGTGCCAGCAGACGAGCCGCCGCCCCCGCCGCGGTTCGACACAGAATTAAACCAGCCCCCGCCCGCTCCACCTGCCGAAGTGGCGCAGGCAACGGCGACCCGCGTCTTCGGCTCGCCGGCTCTGAACGCCCCGCCAGGCGGCGCTGGGCCACCGCCAGCGTACCAGGGGCCTCCGCCGAACTATGCCTCACCGCCGAACTACACGCCAGGTCCGCACCACGCACCCGCGGCGGACTACGCCTCGTCCCAGGACGAATACACGTTAGCCCCTGGATACGCGCCGGTGTCTGAGCGTTTGCCTCCGAACTCGTCGCCTCGCGTGGCGTCTCTGCCGCCGGTCTCAGCGTGGATGAGTCCCGCGCCGGCTCTGCGGGAGGAGCCGCCGGTGGCCGTCTTCAAGCCCGGCCGGATTATCGCCTGGGTCGGGGATCAGCCGATTCAAGTCGGCGACGTCATGCCGCTGGTCGAACAGGTGATGGCCCCGCGCCTGGCCGAACTCGATCCGAAGGTCGTCGAGCAGCAGAAGGCGGCCATCGAGGAGCAGAAGGAAAAGCTGATGCGGCAGGCGCTGGACAGCGCGATCCAGACCAAGCTGCTGTATCTCGACTTCCTCCGCACGATTCCCGCCGACAAGATGAAGGAGGCGCTGCCGAACATCACCCAGCGGGCGGAAGAACAGTTCTACGAAAAGCAACTGCCCGAGGCCATGAAAAAGGCCAACGTCGAGACGAGCATGGAACTGGACGCCAAACTGCGGGAGTTCGGATCGTCGCTCGAGCGTCAGAAGCAGTCCTTCGTCGAACGCGCGATGGGCCAGTCCGTGCTTTCGCAGAAGGTCAACTACGAGCCGGAAATCACGCACCAGGCGATGCTGGATTACTACCGGGCGCATCTGGCGGAGTACGATCTGCCCGCGAAAGCGCGCTGGGAGAAGCTGACCGTCCGCTTCGACCGCTTCGCGTCCAAGCAGGAAGCCTGGGCGGCGCTGGGCGACATGGGCAACGAAGTGCTGCGCGGGGCCCCCCTGCACGTCGTGGCCCGGCGGCAGTCTCAGAGCATCGACGCGTCTGAGGGCGGCTATCACGACTGGACCACGCGCGGCAGCCTGGCGTCCGAAGCGATCGACCAGGCGATCTTCACCCTGCCCGCCGGCCGCATGAGCGAACGCTTGGAGGACAGCGAAGGCTTCCACATCGTCCGCGTCATCGAGCGGACCGAAGCCGGCCGCGTGCCGTTCGAGCAGGCCCAGGTCGAAATCAAAGAAACCCTGCGCAAGGAACGGGTCAAAGAGCAAGTCACCGCGTACGTCGAGAAACTCAGGCAGCAAATCCCGGTCTGGACTGCCTTCGACGAACAACCGCCCGCCGCCACCGCCACGCCCCCGGCAGGCCGCTCCTGAAAAGTGGCGCAAGCTTCCAGCTTGCGATGCCACTGGGTACCGCAAGCTGGAAGCTTGAGCCACGGAGAAATCGGACAGCTCTTTCTCGAACGGTGGTTACGGCCTGGTGCCCATTCGCGGCCAGGAAACCGCTTGAGGTTTGGTGCCGGGCTCCGCTTGTGCTACAATCTCCTCCAGCGGCGCTGGTCCTCTCTCCGCACGTGCCGTCCAACGCGCGCACGGCGGGTTCCCCTGAAGCAGGAAAGGAACTACCCATGAGCTGGTTTCCCAAACGCACGGTCGTCGTTCCGGTGGACTTCTCCGACGACTCGCTGGCCGCGGTCGACACGGCCCTGGAACTGGTCGCCGAGCCGTCCGGAGTCCAGGTGGTTCACGTCTTGCCCGAAGCCTCGATGATGGATCCCGATCCGGTCTGGCTGGAAATCGACAACGCGAACCGGGCCGAGCGGACGGTCGAGGCCTTGCAGCAACGTCTGCCGGGAGAGAAGTACGAGAAGATCCGGTTCGAAGTCGAGTTTGGCGACCCCGGCTATCGCATCGCCGATTTCGCGCAGCGCGTCGCCGCCGACCTGGTTGTCATCCCGTCGCACGGCCGCACGGGCCTGGGACGCATGCTTTTGGGCTCCGTCACCGAACGTGTGATCCGGCTCTCGCACTGCCCCGTGCTCGTACTGCGAAAGTGACGTGGGGTGTTGGCGCCGGGGTCAGGCAAACGGGAAGGAGCACGGGAAGGAGCATTCGTATGGTCTCCCCAAACGACTGCTACATCATCCGGAAACTGGCCTGCCAGTGGATGGATTTCGCCTCCCTGCCCGTGATGCGGGAGCGGAAGCGGCTGTGGAAGGCGGTCCACGACCTGCGGGCCGAGCGCCCGGTGATCCTGTTCGAGACGGCCTGGATCGACGGCTACGTGGCCGCCGGCGAACTGGAGTGTGAAGACCCGTTCCTGCGGAGCGTGGAACAGAACATGCGGGTCACGCTGCGGCAGGCCGAGGAGTTGGGCGATGACATCGTCGTCGAGCCCCATTACCGCCTGGGCTGGAAAATGAGGTTCTCGGACTACGGCGTACCGGTCGAGATTCGCTCCGCGGTCTGTCCGGAGAAATCCATTGCCTACAGTTTCAGCTTCCCCATCGCTGCGCCGGAGGATCTCGCCAAGCTTCGCCCGCGGACCGTCGCCGTGGATCGCGAGAAGACGCTGCGGTTGCAGGCCGTTCTGCAAGACGTGATGGGCGATATCATGCCGATCCGGCTCGGCAACTACGATCCCTTCGCCTATGAATTCGACGTCGGCGAGTACGGCGACTTAGGATTCAACGGCAACTTCTTCTTCGGCCTGACCTGGCAGCTCTACCGGTTCATCGCCTGCCCTATCTGGCCCGGCTGGCCGAGCGCTTCGGCCTGATCTACTACGGCTGCTGCGAGCGGGTGGACGACCGCCTGCCGATGATCATCGACGCCATCCCCAACCTCCGCTCCGTCTCCGTCTCCGCCTGGTCGGACCTGGCCAAGACGGCCGAGATCCTGGGCCGGAACTACGTCTATTCCCGCAAACCGCGGCCCGCCTACATCAGCGGGCCGAACCCCGACTGGGAGCGGCTGGAGAAGGACATGCGCGACACGTACGCCGCGGCCCGCGACTGCAACCTGGAGATCCTGTTCCGCGACGTCTACACGACCAACGGCGACCGCACGCGGCTCCGCAAATGGGCCGACATGACCAAGGCAATCTTCCAGATGTGACGAGAAAGAGCGCGAGCGACGCTGTCTCCGAGATGGTCTGCCCGTCGATGGCCTGGACCGCCGGAATGAGCCGCGGTAGCGGCGCCAAGAGAATAGCCCACGGCGTCAGCCGTGGGTGTGCGAAGGTCGTCCCCGCCACAAGCCCCGGCAGGGGCGGCAGAGACGGATTGCAGCGAAATCGCGTCCGCCAGCGGTCTTTCGCCCCTGCCGCGGCTTGTCCGTTCCTAACCATTTGGGTTCCCACGCCTCACGGCACGGGCTATTCTAACCGAATACTCCAGCCGCCACGAGATGCTTGCCAACTCCGCCCGTGCTGGAATCGAAGTCAGCGCGATGAGACAATCGCCGCGGTGGGGATCTGCCTCAGCCGCGACTCGTCGACTTGACCCAAGGAACTTGCCATGAGCACAACGCCGTTATATCGCGGCTTCGTGAGAAGCGCTGGCCGCACCATGGTTGCCTGGAGCTTTGTCGCCACCGTCGTGTTCGGGACCGGCCGGATCCTTTACGGTCAAGACCTTCCGCGGTTCCGCGAGCAGACGATCAGCAAAGAGGTAAAGTTCGGCTATCAACTGGGGGCCGCGGACCTCGACGGCGACGGCAAGAAGGACCTGATCGCCATCGACGAAGCCGCGACGCAACTCGGCTGGTTCGAGAACCAACACCCTACCTGGAAGCGACACGTGCTGGCGGTTGATGTGCCGCGGCAACTGAACGCCGACTGCTGGGACGTCGACGGCGATGGGGCGCAGGAGGTGGTGTTGGCGTACCGCTTCGAGTCCAGCCCGGAAAGGAGCGTCGGCAATGTCGTGCTCCTCCACCGCGGCGCGGACGTGCGACAGCCGTGGACCGCACGCGAGATCGACCGCGTGCCCACGGCGCACCGCGTGCGCTGGATCGATCCCGAAGGCAACGGCCAGAAGGTCCTGCTGGTGGCGCCGATGGTCGGCCGCCAGTACCCGCCGGCTTTCGACGACCCGGTGCCGATCTATCTCTACCGTCCCGGCCAGTGGAAACGCGAAACGCTGTCCAGCCGGCCGCAGGGGATCCTGCACGCGATCTATCCGGTCAGTTGGGATGGCGGCGCCCGGCAGCAATTGCTCACGGCCAGCTACTTGGGGCTCGATCGGCTGGAGCTGGCCGATGGCAAATGGGCCGCGACGAACCTCACCCAGGGCGATCCCGCGCCCTGTCCCAAGTGCGGCAGCAGCGAGGTCCGCGTTGGCCGCCTGGGCAACGATCGTTTTCTGGCGGCCATCGAGCCCTGGCACGGGAACCAGGTGGTGGTCTATTTGCCCAAGGGTGAACAGTGGAGCCGCCTGGTGATCGAGGACCGTATGACCAATGGACACGCCCTGGCGGTCGGCGACCTGGACGGCGACGGACGCGACGAGATCGTGGCGGGCTTCCGCGGCAAAGGCTGCACGCTCTCGATCTATCAGGCCGCAGACGCCCGCGGTCAGAACTGGCGCAAGACGGTGTTGGACGACGGAGGCATGGCCGGCGCCGACTGCATCATCGGTGACTTCACGGACGACGGCAAGCCGGACATCGTCTGCATCGGCGCATCCACCGGGAACGTGAAGCTGTACGAGAACCTGGGCCGGTAGCACCTGGGCGATCACTGCCGCAAGCAGAACGTCCCGCTGACCGTGACCTCCTTCAACGATCGGCACAGGAGAATGCTCCCAATGTAGATGCGCCGCTCCGTGACGCGCAAGCCCCCGCGCCGGCGTCTCGCTCAACCGGCGATTGCGGTGTACATTGGGGAGTGACGGAATTCGCATTTCAGGGCAGGAGAGTCCCCAGGGATGGCATGGCGATCCCACGGATGCAACTTGCCATGCCATCCCTGTGGAAAGTCCGCCCCAGTGCCGTGGATCTCCAGCCAGTGCGAGGCGTCTATGCCCAATCCATCTCGTGCCGATCGTCTTTCCGTGTGGTCTGTGGTCGCCGTGGTGGCAGTTGTTCGACCTGAGCACGGACCGTTGTGAGCGGAAGGACCTGGCTGCTCAGTTGCCGGATCGAGTCCGCGAACTGGAGGCTCGCTGGAAGGAAATGGATGCCGAATTCCGCGGCCTGGCCGAATCGCCGTGAGGTTTCGTCGGCACGGGGGCGCGAGGGACGGCTCGGAGAGCCGCCGTAAATGGCGTTTTTGCTACGCGCGGATCAGCACGGCCACGGAGCGGCCTGGCACGCGGTAGGAGCGGGACCGGACGACGGGGGCCTGGTCTTCGGGCACGATGTCGTCGGGGCTGGGCAGCGACGTGTCGACCACTCGCCGCCACTGGCCGGGCAGGCCTTCGTGGATGCCGAATTCCACCGCTTCCCAATAGGCGTTGATCATCCCATAGATGTCGGCATCGCCGACCGTGGCGCCGTGCAGGCAGAAGGCCAGCGAGCGGGAGTTCCAGGTCAGGTCCGGGTGCCGGGCGACGCCGTACCAGCGGACGTCGTCGCGCCAGAAGCGGGAGCGGGCCAGCGAGGGATGCGCCTTGCGGAAGGCGATCATGCCCTGGAAAAAGCGGAAGATGTCCGCGTTTTCTTCCAACCGGCTCCAATCGAGCCAGGACGTTTCGTTGTCCTGGTTGTACGGATTGTTGTTGCCGCCCTGCGTCTGCAGGAACTCGTCGCCCATCCGGAACATGGGCACGCCGGCCGAGAGCATTAGCAGCGTGAAGAAGTTCCGCACCTGCCGCCGCCGCAACTGCAGCACTTTCTCGGGCACATCGTGATCGCCTTCCCAGCCGCAGTTCCAGCTGAATTCGTCGTGCCCGTCCCGGTTGTCGTGCCCGTTGGCCCAGTTCTGCTTGTGGCTGTAGGAGACCAGATCGTACAAGGTGAAACCGTCGTGGGACGTGATGTAGTTGATGCTCTGGAAGGGCCGCAGGGCGTACATACGTTCATCCGTGAACAGGTCGCTGCTGCCGTACAGCCGGGTCATCAATTCCGAGACCATGCCGGGATCGCTCTTGACGAACTTCTGCAGGGCATCACGGTACGCCCCGTTCCACTGCATCCAGCGGAAGCCGGGGAACAGGCGGCCCAGCTGATACGCGCCGGTCGCGTCCCACGGCTCGGCGATCAGCCGCACGTCGGCCAGATCGGGGTCGGCGGCGATTTGGCCGAACAAGGCGGGATCGCCGGTGTTGATCGAGCCGTCGGTGTTGCGCAGGAAAATGCTCGCCAGATCGAAGCGGAACCCGTCGACGTGCAGGTCCTTGGTCCAGTACCGCAAGCTGTCCAGGATCAGCTGCCGCACGGCCCGGTTGGACGTGTGCAGCGTGTTCCCGGTGCCCGAGTAGTTGGAGAAGGGAGCTTTGGGATCGCCGGTCATCAGGTAGTACGTCGTGCTGTCGATCCCTTTGAAGCTGTACGTCGGACCGCGTTCGTCACCTTCGCAGGTGTGGTTGTAGACCACGTCCAGGATGACTTCGATTCCCGCGCGGTGCAGGGCCTGGACCATCTCGCAGAACTCCAAGTGCTGGTGATGGCTTTCCCGATCGACGCAATAGGCGTCGTGGGGCGCGAAGAAACTGAGCGGCATGTAGCCCCAGTAGTTGTCCTCCTGCGGATCGAACTGGAACACCGGCATCAATTCGACGGCGGTGACCCCCAGTTGCTGCAGGTACGGGATCTTGTCGATGACGCCAGCAAAGGTGCCGCGCCGCTGCGACGCCACGCCCGAGTTCTCCCGGTACGTGAAGCCGCGGACGTGCATTTCGTAGATCACCAGATCGGATTGATGCCGCAGCGGTGCCTCGTGTTCCCAACAGAACGGTGGTTCCCGAGAATCCAAAACCGACAGCGGGGCGCGGCCCCAGTTCGAGCCCGGACGCCGAGCGGCCTCGCGGTCGAAGCGGGGCGAGAAATAGACGTCGCGGGCGTAGGGGTCCAGCAGCAGCTTTTCGGGATCGAACGTGTGCCACTCGAATCCCGGTCCGGGCTTCGGTCCGTCGATCTGATAGGCGTAGAACTGGGTTCCCGCCAGCCGAGCCTGCGGCAGCCGGCAATGCCAGATGGGGCCGGTCTTGTTCCGGAGGTGCTCGAACTCGTACCGGTAAATCGGCTTGACCAGGTCGTCGCCGAAGAAGACCAGAGTGACCTTTTCGGCGTGTTTGGAGTAGATGGCGAAGTTATAGGCCTCTTCCGCCTCGATCCAAGACACCCCCAGCGGGATCGGCGAACCTTCCAGCGATTCCCAACGGCTCATGACGCACTCGCCTCCCGAAACGGCCAATCGCGGCGATGTTCGTGTCTGCGTTCGTATCGTAGGCCGCCCGCTCCGCGAGCGGGATTCCGCTCGCGGAGCGAGCGGCCTACGGTGCGGTGCCGCGGCAGCCACCACGGAAGTGTACCATAATCCTAGCCCGTTCGGTGCTGCCGCTTGAGTAACCCCTTCCCTGCCCGCTACACTATGAGGAAAGGAGACGAGCCATGTCGGAGAAAGCCGTACTGACATTTCGAGACAAGAAGGTCGAATTGCCCGTCCTGGTGGGGACGGACGGGGAAGTGGCGATCGATATTACCAAGCTGCGCGATCAAGCCGGGATGATCACTTTTGATCCCGGCTTGGGCAACACGGGCGCGTGCAAGAGTTCGATCACGTACATCGACGGGGACAAGGGCATCCTGCGGTACCGGGGCATTCCCATCGAGCAGTTCACCGACCATCCCAACTTTGTGGAAGTGGCTTGGCTGCTGATCTTTGGACGCTTGCCCAAGCGGGACGAATTGAAAGCGTTCAGCGAGCAGTTGACCGAGAACGAGCTGTTGCACGAAGGGCTGAAGCACCAGTTCCAGCACCTGCCCGTCGACGCGCCCCCGATGGCGATCCTGTCCGCGACCTTGAGCAACTTGGCTTGTTACCATCAAGGTTTCCTGGCCCTGGAGGACACGGAAGCGCTGACGGCAGCCGCCGCGCGGTTGATCAGCAAAGTGCGCACGATTGCTGCGTTCTCCTATCGCCGGTCGCGGGGCTGGCCGTTCATCTACCCCGACCCGAAGCTACGGTACTGCGCCAACTTCCTGCACATGATGTTCTCGATTCCGTACCAGCAGTACGTCGTGACGCCGGAGGTCGAGGACGCGCTGAACCTGATCTTCATCCTGCACGCCGACCACGAGCAGAACTGCAGCACCTCGACCGTCCGCACGGTGGGATCGGCCAAAGCCAATCTGTTCGCGTCCTGCGCGGCGGGCGTGAGCGCGTTGTGGGGGCCGCTGCACGGCGGAGCGAACGTCGAAGTGGTCCAGATGCTGGAACGGATCCACGCGGGCGGCCTGTCGGCGGAAGCCTGCATCGAGGCGGCCAAGGACAAATCGAATCCCTTTCGCCTGTTCGGCTTCGGCCACCGGGTTTACAAGAACTACGACCCGCGAGCCAAGATCCTGCGCGAATGTTGCGACCGCGTGTTTGCCAAGCTGAACCGCCAGGACCCCTTGCTGGACATCGCCCGGAAGCTGGAAGAACTGGCACTGAAGGACTCGTACTTCGTCGACCGCAAGCTGTATCCGAACGTCGATTTCTACAGCGGCATTCTGCTCCGCGCGATGGGCCTGCCGACCAACATGTTCACCGTCTGCTTTGCCATCGGCCGGCTGCCCGGCTGGATCGCGCAGTGGAAGGAACAGCACGACGACCCGACCACCCGCATCACGCGGCCGCGGCAAGTCTATACGGGCAACGACGTCACCGACTACGTGCCGATGGAGCAGCGTTGAGGCAGCAACCAGACTCGTCGAGAGGCAAGCCCCAGACCGTAGACCGGAACAAGTCCGCGCCGTTCCGGCAGGAATTCCTGCGGATCTTGGATGATTGGCCGGGCCGGAACTGCGTAGATTTGTTCCGGCCTACGTTTCTGCGCCGCTCTTCATCCGTGCCCCGCGTCAATCTTCGGGCAGCGGCTTGCCTTTGGTTTCCGGGGCCCAAATCAACGCCACCAATCCCAGCGCGAAAATGAACGACATGTACGTGGCCGCCTTGCGGAACGGCTCCTCGACGCCTTGATTTACCATCGTCGTGTTCAAGTACATCAGCATGGGCGGAAAGCCGGCCGCCAGGTAGCGCACCGTGTTGTAGCAAAAGCCCACGCCCGTGCCGCGCAGCCGCGTGGGGAAGATCTCCGGGAAGTAGATCGAGTAACCCCCAAACACGGACAGTTGAGCAAAGCCCATCATCGGCAACATCCAGTAGGCGTCGGTGCTGGTTTGCAGGCGGTTGAACACAAAGATCGTCATCACCAGGCACAGGACGAAAGACCCGAAAAAGGCCGGCTTGCGGCCGATCGTCGTCGCCACGATCGTAAACGCCACCATGCCCAGGAACGAGCCGACGTCCTGCAGCGCGGTGGCGCGTCCGCGCACCGTGTCGATGACGCTTTGCGGTTCGCCTTGCGCTGTCAGGGCTCCCGTGATCAGTTCCGGCGAAAAGAAGCCGATGCCCCACAGGCCTGCCATTCCTGCCAGACCCAAGCACACCCCGACGAGCAAGTTCCGCCGCCAAATAGGATGCCGGAACAGGTCGGGGATCGAGCCGACGTGCTGGGTTCCGTCGCCCGACTCGCGGGCCTTCTGCTTGGCCTGCTTCCAGCGTTCGGGCTCGCGCAGCACGAAGATGATCGGGACCACCAGGATCGCCGGCACGATGCCCACAAAGAAAATGATCCGCCAACCCGACATGCCGAACAAGAACTCGGTCTGGCCGGGCTGTATGTAGGTACTCAGCAGCGAGCCGATGATGTTGCCGCCGGCCGAGAGGGCCTGCAGCGAGCCCAGGGCGACCGCTCGAATATGGCCCGGCACGCTTTCGGCCACCAGCGTGGTGGCCGCCCCGAACATGCCCCCGACGCCCAGCCCAACCAGAAAGCGGTAGAGCAGAAACTCCTCCGGATTCCGGGCGATCCCGGACAGTCCCGTGAAGCCGGAGTAGACCAAGAGCGTCACCACCATCGTCTTCACGCGCCCCCAGCGGTCGCTCATCATGCCGAAGATGATGCCGCCGGTGGCCCAGCCGATCATCATGATGCCGGTGGCCCAGCCTCCCCAAGATCTGACGAGGGCCGTGCGCAACTCCTCGCGTTTCTTCTGCTCGGTCGGCGTCTCCTCGGCCGGCGCAACAACGGCCGGGAGCAATTCCCGCATCGCCGGTTCCCGAGCCAGCGCAAAGACCCGCTGGTCCATGCAATCGAACAACCAGCCGCAGGACGCGATGATGACCACGACCCAGTGGTACCACGTCACCCGCTCGCCCGCGTCCAATTTCGCCCCGCCGTTCTCACCTAGCGAACTCTGCATGGAATTCCCTTTTTAACGAAGTGCCGGTGCTCGATGTTGCTCCCACGGTGGGAAGGGCGTATTGTCAGGAACCCCGCCGTGCCGGTCAACCCGGCTCCGCTTGCCCCCGCCGCGTCTTGGAGCGCATCCGCAGGTTCAGCAATTCGACCAGCAACGAGAAGGCCATCGCGAAATAGATGTACTTCCGGTCGATATGCGTGCCCACGCCCTCCGCCACCAGCATCACGCCGATCAGGATCAGGAAACTCAGGGCAAGCATTTTCAGCGTCGGATGCCGCTCGATGAACTGGCTGACCTTGCCCGCAAACACCAGCATCACGATCATGGCCAGCACGACGGCCGCGATCATGACCATCAAGCCGGCGACATAATCGTCCTTGGTGGGCTTGACCATTCCCACCGCCGTGATCACCGAGTCCAAGGAAAAGAGGATGTCGAACAGGGCGATTTCGATCAGGACCATCGTGAAGCCCGCGTGAGCCGCGACCGCGTGCTCTTCTTCGACCCCTTCCACCTTCTTGTGGATCTCATGGACGCTCTTCCAAATCAAGAACAGGCCGCCGCCTGCCAGGATGATGTCCTTCCACGAAACCGCATTGACCTCCTCGGTCAGCCAGTCCGCGGGAAGGCCGAGCGACGCCAAGTGAAACACGGGGTCCACCAAGCGAATGATCCAGGAGATCGTGAGCAACAGCAGAATCCGCGTGACCAAGGCCAGCAGCAGACCCAGCTGACGGGCTTTGGCACGCTGCGACTCCGGCAATCGGCCCACCAACACGGCAATGAAGACAATGTTGTCGATGCCCAGCACGATCTCCATCGCCGACAACGCGACCAATGCGATGACGTATTCCATCGGGTTTTCTCCAACACCCAAGACCGCAACGGGTTACAGCTAAACAAGGCTTTGATTGTTACGGATCGAAGGCGAACCGCAAGGAGGGGAACGCGGTTCTGTGCGGTCTGGGCCTTCCTGGGATTTTGAAGGGCCCGCGAATGGCAGAGCGTGTCCACGAATGAGATTGCGGTTGAGATCGCGGCCGGCGTGCCGAATCGCCGAGCAAAACGGCTGGCAAGGTGGGGAATCTTGGTCGATTTTGCCAGCCGTAAGGAAAGTGTTGATTTTGGCTGTTATTCCGTACCGATAGTGTGTGTCGAGAACACACGGGTTTTCGGCTTTTTCCGGCCAAGCCCGGCTTGGCGAACGCCGAATCGCGTGTGTCTGGGGGGTCTTGAGAAGCTTGGTAAAACGTCGCACAGCGGCTCTCTTTGTTCTTCTCTGCCGCGGAGACACATCGATGAAGATTCAGTGGGCTTGTCGGGTGAGCGTGCTTGCAGTTCTGGCGCTGGTGGTCCTGCAGACGGAATCACAAGGGCAAATGTACTATGGCCAGCCCTACGGGGTTCCGCCGCAGGTGGTTTACGGTCCTCCGGGAGGGGCGCTCGCCTACGGCCCGGGCCCGGTTGCCCCGGCGTGGCCGTACCTGGTTCCGGCGGCGTACAACGGCGGCGGGCTGCAAGCCGCGGAATCGGAGGGCCAGTCCGATCCCTCGCCGGAAAGCGACGCGGCCGCGGACGAGGGCGGAAGCGAGTACCTGTTCGACAGCGGGTCCAGCAGCCGCGGGTGCGGCCTTGGTTGTGGCCCCGGGTGTGGCAACGGGGGCAGCCCCTTGGCCGGCTTGGCGAGTTGGCTGATGCCGTACAGCGAAACGGGCTGCTGCGCGCCGCACTGGTTCGACGTTCACGCCGAAGCCGTATTTCTGCGCCGCGACGACGACGCCCCGTTCCGGGAACTCACGCGCGTGACCGCGGTGGGTGAGGCGGTGATTTCGTCGCAGGACCTCGAATTCCGGACCCTCGATCCCAATTTGCGGATTACGGGCGTCTATCAAACCG
Source organism: uncultured Pirellulaceae bacterium (assembly GCA_964443915.1). GTDB lineage: Bacteria > Planctomycetota > Planctomycetia > Pirellulales > Pirellulaceae > Anammoximicrobium. Next base: position 13,306 of record CAYUFW010000016.1, on the reverse strand, counting down.
GTCCCGGCAGCAACCTGGAGTTCACCTACTTCGGCCTGAACGAATCATCGGAAGAAGCCAGCGCGGACCGGGCGGACGATTCGCTGTACGCGGCGTTTGACAACTTCTCCCTCAACGAATTCGGCGTGCCGGTTCCCGAAAACGAGATCGAACAACTCCATCAGGCGGAACACCAACGCGTCAATCTGGATAGCGACTTCGACAGCCTGGAACTGAACTTCCGCCGCCGCTGGATGGGACCGACCTGCCTGGTCCAAGGTTCCTGGGTGATCGGCGTGCGGTACTTCGATCTGTCCGACCAGATGCGGTTCTACTCGCGGGCCGAGCGCGATCTGGACGATCCGCAGGGGCCGGGGCAAGATGAGACGGGCGGCGAAGCGTGGTACAACCTCAAAACCCGAAACTACATGACGGGTGCCCAACTCGGCGGCGATGTCTGGGTCTGCCTTCTGCCGGGGCTGCGATTGGGATTGGACGGCAAGGCGGGCATCTACGGCAACAACGTCAAGGTCGATACGTTCATGGAAGGCGTGGATCCCTACGATCCGGACCCGGACCATCAGTACCGGGTCTTCATCGGGCCCGAAAGCTTGGGCAACGACAAGGTGTCGTTCATGGGCGAACTGCAGTTCCTTCTGACCTATCAGCTCAGCCACAACTTCACCTTGCGAGGCGGCTACCAGATGATGTTTGTCGAAGGCGTGGCGATCGCGATGGACAACTTCAATCCCATGATCACCGAGCGGGTTCCCTTCGTGGATGACGGCGGCTCGTTGTTCTACGACGGTTTCACCGTGGGTGCCGAGTGGATGTGGTAGGCGTGACAACGGTTTTTCGGGCACGGGATTCTTTCCGCCGGGCGGATGCACCCGCACCGGCGGTTTCTTTTTTTCTTGGCTGCCCAGGAACCGGCCTACGCTTGCGGTCGGCCGGCGCGTCCGGCACAATAACCGCCTAGTGTCCGTCGGGAGTTCGTGCCGGAACTGCGCGGACTTGTTCCGGCCTACTTTTTGTCTTGCCGGGAGCAGAGAGGCGGGCAACGGGAAACGGTTCCGGTTGTCCCGCCAATGGTTTTCACCAGAGAGATCAAGCGGATGAACATCTCGGGCTTCATCGACCGCCTCCGCCGTGGACGGGACTTGGCCGCGGACGAGATGTCAACGGTGATCGACATCATGATGCAGGGTCGGTGCGGCGAGCAAGAGACAGCGGACTTGCTGCTGGCGCTGCGGGCCAAAGGCGAGACGGGCGACGAGATCGCCGGCGCGGCCCTGGCGATGCGGAAGCACATGACCCGCATCCGCACGTCGCGCGGCGGAGTGATCGACACCTGCGGGACGGGGGGCGACGCGTCGGGCACGTTCAATATCAGCACGGGCGCCGCCCTGGTGGCGGCGGCGGCCGGAGTTCCCGTCGCCAAGCACGGCAACCGCAGCGTGACGAGCAAGTCGGGCTCGGCGGACGTGCTGGCGGCCCTCGGCGTGGGCATCGAGGCCCCGGTCGAAGTGGTCGAACGCTGCCTGGAGCAAGTGGGGATCTGCTTCTGCTTCGCTCCTTTGCTCCATCCGTCGATGCGGCACGTGGCCGCGGTCCGCCGGCGCCTGAGCGTGCCGACGATCTTCAACCTGCTGGGGCCGCTCTGCAATCCGGCGTCGGCGCCGTACCAGTTGATGGGCATCGGCCGGCCGCCGTTAAGGCCGCTGCTGGCCGCGGCGTTGCAGCGCTTGGGCACTCAGCGCGCCGTCGTGGTCTGTGGCAGGGACGGCCTGGATGAAGTGACGCTGGCCGACGAGACGGTGGTCTCCGAGGTCACGCCGGAAAGCGTGCGGGAGACGGCCTGGTCGCCCGCGGAGTTCGGCCTGCCGCGCGCGGATTTGACGGCCTTGCGGGTGGACGGCCCGGAGGCGAGCGCCGCATTGATCCGACAGGTGCTCGACGGCCAATCCGGCCCGGCCCGCGACATCGTCGTGATGAACGCCGCCGCCGCCCTGTGGACAGTGCGGCGGGCGGACTCGCTGCGCGACTGCGCCGCGCTGGCCGCGGCCGCGCTGGACAGCGGCGCCGCCAAACGGCTGCTGGCCGAGTTCGTCGAGGTCAGCCGCCAGCGCTAGAGAATGCCGCCGGCTTGCCCGGCGGATGGTTACGCTCGCCGCTACAGGGCGGCACGCGAAGGGAATTGGAGAATGCCGCCGGCTTGCCCGGCGGATCGTTACGCTCGCCGCGAAAGTCCCGGAACCCATTGGAGAGGTTGCCTCATGCTCGAACTGTACGACAAGATTCAAGCCGCGGTAGCAGAGATCCGGTCCCGCTGGACGACGGAGCCTCATGCCGGCATTATCCTGGGAACGGGCCTGGGCGGCTTGACGCAAAAAATCGCCGTCGAAGCGGCCTTCGACTATGAAGCCGTCCCGCACTTCCCCCGCTCGACGACGCCGACCCATCGCGGACGGCTGGTTTGTGGACGCTTGCAGGGCTTGCCCGTGATGGCGATGGAAGGCCGCTTCCACTTCTACGAGGGCTACTCGCTCAAGGAGATTTCCCTGCCGGTCCGCGTGATGCGGGCGCTCGGCGCTCGGCTGCTGGTGGTCTCCAACGCCTGCGGCGGCATGAATCCCAATTTCAACTGCGGCGACATCATGGTGATCGAGGACCACATCAATTTGATGGGCGACAATCCGCTGATCGGCGTCAACGACGACCGCTTGGGTCCGCGGTTCCCGGACATGAGCGAGCCGTACGAGCAGAAGCTGGTCGCCCGCGCCCTGGAAGTCGCCCAACGGGAGAACATCCGGGCGCACAAGGGCGTCTTCGTCGCCGTGCCGGGGCCGAACTTGGAAACGCGGGCCGAGTACCGGTTCCTGCGCGGCATCGGCGCGGATGCGGTGGGCATGTCGACCGTGCCGGAAGTGCTGGTGGCCGTCCACTGCGGGCTGCGCGTCGTCGGGTTCTCGATTGTCACGGACATGTGCCTGCCGGATGAGCTGGAGCCAGCCAACGTGGAGAAGATCATCGCCGTGGCGAACGAAGCGGAGCCCAAGTTGTGTGCGCTGGTGATGGGCGTCCTGGCGGGCGAAGACGCCTCCTGAGGATTTCGATGAACGCCCGCTGTGATTCGTTCGTCGTCGCCCTGGAAGTCCAGGCAGCCGCCGCCGCGATCCGCCGCCGCTGGGACGTCCGCCCGGAGGCCGCGCTCGTGCTGGGCACGGGGCTGCACGGGCTTGCCGGCTGGATCCGCGCCGAAGCCCGTATCCCCTATGCCGACGTGCCCCACTTTCCGCGCTCCACCGCGCTGGGACACCGCGGGCAGCTGGTCTGCGGATGGTTCGGGGGAAAACCGGTCGTGGCGCTGGACGGCCGCTGCCACGGCTACGAAGGTTACCCGCTGGCGGCGCTTGTGCTGCCGGTCCTAACCGTGCGGGAACTGGGAGCACAGTTGCTGATCCTCTCGAACGCCAGCGGCGGACTGAACCCGGACTTTGCCTCGGGCGACGTCGTGGTCGTGTCCGACCACATCAACTGGATGTTCTGGAAACACCCGCCGCGATCCCCGTTCGATGAATCCAGTCTGCCAGGCAACTTCACCGTCTGCGACCGTCGGCCGTCGGCGCCAGCCTACGACCCGGCCCTGATCGATCAGGCGCTCGAGATTGCCCGCCGCGAAGGTTTCCCGACGCATCGCGGCGTGTACGTCGGCCTGACGGGGCCCAACTACGAGACCCGCGCGGAATATCGCTTCCTGCGGCAGATCGGCGCGGACGTCGTCGGCATGTCCACGGTCCCGGAAGCCGTGGCCGCCGCTCGCTGTGGCCTGCGGACGCTGGCCCTGTCGATCGTCACCAACGTCGCCCGGCCGGACTGCCCGGAAGTGGTCCGCGCCGCCGACGTCGTCCGGGATGCCGAGCGTGCGGAGCCGCACGTGCGGAAGATCATGGCTCAGGTCGTGGCGGATGCCTGGCCCCGCAACAGAAAGGGGGACAGGCTCGCTGGTTAACGGCTTGGGGAAAGCGCATTTGTCCGCCTTCAGATCGCCCGCCTTGGAATGAACCGCCATCGGCAGTACAATCCTGCACCGACCCTGCTGAGGAGAACTCTAGCGATGACCCTGACCCTGCAACTCCCGGAAGACGTGGAAGCGTTCGTGAGAGCGGAGATCGCCCAAGGGGCGGCGGACGACGAAGCGGATTTTCTGACCAAGACAGTGGAGATGTACCGCGCACTCAAACATCGGCATGAGGACCTGCGGTCCCAAGTCCAGGAGTCGATCGCCCAGTACGAACGAGGCGAGGCACGGCCGCTGGACACGGGAGCGACCCAGAGGGAAGCTCGGCGGCGATTTTCGCAGGATCGCTGAACGCTAGCTATGGCCCAACTCTTGCTCACGCCCGAAGCCGAAGAGTCCCGGATCGAAATCTGGTTGTGCGACGGAACGGTTCCCCCGGTTTAAAGCGTGGTTTGGTACCAGTAGCCTGTTCCTGGACGCAATCGTCTTGGCTTAGCCCTCCCAAGGAGATCCCATGCCGCACGTTTTGCACCAACCGACTTGTCACGGGCCGAGAAGCGGAGAGAAATCCCGCGCTGTCCGAATCTGGAGTCTCTCGCTCGCAGGCTGCTTGTCCGTCTGGCTGGCGCAGCCGGCGATGGCCGTCGAGACCGTGCGCGTCGATGCCGCGGCCGGCGCGCCGCGGATCGTGGTGGACGGCCGGCCGGTCCGGGCGCGGATGTTCTGGGGCGCGCCGGGCTCTCGTCCGCTGCCACTGGGGACGACCAGCCAGGAGGTGGAGTTCGAGTTTTCTCCCGCACAGGACGAACCGGCCCACGCGACGATGCACCTCCGCTTCGGGCAAACACCCGGCGAGGTCTCCCTGGACGACATCCGGGTCGTGGATCCGGCAACCGGCCTAGAGGTGGTTCCGGCGCAGGATTTTGAATCGGGGATGCAGAGTTTTTCGCGGGCGTGGACCTACTGGCCACCCGGCGAGCAGAACACCGTGGCGACCATCGAAGTCAAGGCGGGCCGGGGGCGGGACAGATCGGCGGCCCTGTGCGTCACCCTGACAAATCCGCCGGACGGCCGCTGGCCGGACTTTCACATCTACCATCACGCCAACCTGACGCTGCGTTCCGGTCACCGCTACCGCGTCCAGTTCTGGGCCCAAGCGGAACCGGCGCGCGATCTCACGGTCGCCTTCTATCGGCCGGGACAGACGTTTACGTATCTGGGCGGGCCGCCGAGTCCGTTTGCCAGTCAGATCAAACTGGCGGCGGACGTGGGCGTGGACTTCGTCAGCTTCCCGGTTCACATGCCGTGGCCCAAGCCCGGCGAGCCCGTGGATTGGACGACCTCCGACGCTCAGTGTCAGGCCGTGCTGGAGGCGAATCCTCGGGCGCTGCTCCTGCCGCGGATCGGCATGGAGCCGCCGGCCTGGTGGCGCGAACAGAATCCCGACGACGTGATGGTCTGGGACCAGGGGCCGCAGAAGCACTCCGGTGCGGTCGTGGCCTCGCCCACCTACCGCCGCGATGCCGCCGAGCGCCTGGCCGCTCTGATCGCCCATCTGGAAGACAAATTCGGCGATCGCACCGCCGGCTATCATCCCTGCGGCCAAAACACGGGCGAATGGTTTTACCAGGAGACGTGGGGGCCGGCGCTGAACGGATACGCGCCGGGCGACTTGCGTGCCTGGCGGAGTTGGCTGGCCGAACGCTACCCCAGCGACGCGGCGTTGCAGACCGCGTGGCGCGACCCGCAGGTCACGCTCGCCTCGGCCGCCGTTCCGACGCCCACGTCACGCCGCGCGGCGCCGGCCGGCGTCTTGCACGACCCGCAGGCCGCCCGGTCGCTGATCGACTTTGCCGAGTTCCAACAGCAGATGATGGCCGACTGTGTGTGCGAGTTGGCCCGCGCGGCGCGGCAAGCTTCGGGCGGCCGCAAGCTGGCGGTCTTTTTCTACGGCTACGTCTTTGAATTTGGCGCGATCCGCAACGGCCCGGCCACGGCCGGACATTACGCGCTGCGGCGCGTGCTGGATTGCCCCGACATCGACGTGCTTTGCTCGCCGATTTCCTACTTCGACCGCGGGCTGGGGCAAAGCGGGCCGGCCATGACGGCCGCGGAGAGCATCGCGCTGGCCGGGAAGATGTGGCTGTACGAGGACGATACGCGCACGTACCTGGGCAGCGGCCGATTCCCCGGCTGGGCCGACGGCGTGTCGACGATCGAGGACACGAATCGACTGCTGCTGCGGAACACGGCCCAATGCGCCCTGCGGAACTTCGGCACGTGGTGGATGGATCTGGGCGCGACCGGCTGGTTCGACGACCCGCGGATGTGGGCGGAGATGACTCGGCTGAAGGCGCTGGACGAGCCGCTGTTGGAGCAACCGCAACCGTTCCGGCCCGAGGTGGCGGCGGTGATCGACGAGCCGAGCATGTTGCGCGTGGCGGCGGGCGGGCACATCGTCACCGTGCCCGGCGTGTACGAGGTCCGGCGGGCGCTGGGCCGCATGGGTGCGCCGTACGGCCAGTACCTGCAGGATGACCTGCTGGCGGGCCGCGTGCCGGCTCGGATGGTGGTGCTGCTCACGTCCTGGCGACTGTCGACCCAGCAGCGGCGCGAGCTGTCGGCGGCCACGCGCGGCCGCCTGCGCGTCTGGTGCTATGCGCCGGGCTATCACGAGGAGCACGGCACTTCGCTGGATGCGATGCAGGAATTGACGGGGTTCAAGATGCGTTCCGTCGCCGGCCAGACCGCTTGGGCCGAACCGACCGAAGTCGCGAAGGAGTTGGGATTTGTGGACGGCTTCGGAGTCAAGCAGCCCGTCACTCCGCTGTTTGCCGCGGCGGACGCGACACCCGCCGAGACGCTGGCGACTTGGCCGGACGGCTCCGCCGCCGTGGCCATGCGGCAGACTGCGGACGGCTGGTCCCTGTTCGTCGGACCGCCGGGTCTCACGTCTGGGCTGTTGCGTCTGGCGGCTCGCAAGGCGGGCGTACACCTCTTCACCCAGCAGGACTGCAATGTCTACGCCAACGGTCCCTACCTCGTGCTGCACGCCGCCCAGGATGGTCCCTTGGTCATCGACACGGGCCGGCGCGGCGAGATTGTGGATCTGTTGAGCCGTCAACGCATCGGGCAAGGCGCCCGAGTGACCGTCGAGTTGAAGAAAGGCGACACGCGGATCTTGCGCGTCGCCGAGTGAATCTAGGTGTTGCAGAAATCCCGGCGAGCGGTGAGGCGTTAGCCCAGCGATCCCTTGTCTCGGCGACCACTTTTCCGAGGTTCGGCTGATTTCACCGAAGGTGATCTTGCGAGCTCCTCGCGCTAATGTCGGGCAGATGGAAAACCGGCGGGCTTACGCCGGCCGCTCGCCTCTCGTAGCAACGGCGAACGGACCTGGATTTCGCTTGACGGCAGCCGGTTCTCTGGTCGCGTGTGGTCAGAAATCGTACCACAAGACCAAGCCGTACTGCGTCTCGTGGAAGGGCAGGAACGCGTATTGGGTGCTGGGGCCGTTGTAGTACTGGAATCCCACCCGCAGCAGCTGGGCCGTCGTGTCCGCCCGCCAGGCCCAGCCGACTTGGACGTTCAGGCCGCCGCTGAAGTCGAATTCCTCACGCAGATGACCGTTGATGGCGAAGAACGGCGCTCCGTACAGTCCGGTGGCCACGCGCGGGGCATAGTCCAAGCCGAACTGAACCTCCCACGGTTCGCTGGCCACGCTGTAGAAAGCCCAGCCCACTTCGCCGTAGATGCGCAGAGAATCCGTCAAGTACAGTGAGTGGCCCAAGACCAGGGCGTCGCGTGCCTGACGAAACAGGGGAAACCCCGGATTGTCCTCCCAATACTCGTCGCCCAGATGGGAACTCATGTGATAGTAGGAGAACTTCCACTGACTGAACTCATTGCCCCAAGTCAACGGCAACCCGACACGATAATCGGCGCCGCGGACGTCGACGTCTTCGGGGATATCCAGCCGCACCATGGCGGCCGCCTCGACGTCCATCTGAAACCCTCGCGGACGGATCGGATCGCTGTTGCCGATGCGGAACATCCCCAGCCGGCCGCCGATGGTGGCGTCCCAGAAGGTGCTGTCGTCCGGGATGCTCACGATGCCGGTCGCCATGCGGGGTTCTTTGGGGCCGCCCAGGTACGACCGGTAGATCAGGCCCTGGGGCAGCAAGAGGAAGCCAAAATCGCTCTCCTGGAGATCCTGCTCGTACAGCGGTTCGCCGACTTCCGATGCCGACGCATTCCGTAAACCGACGACGGGCAAAGACGAACGCGACGCGGGGACCGGCTCGACGGCGAATTCGTTTTCGATGAGCGAACCGAACGACTCGGCGGGCGACGCGAGCGAGCCGTCAGGCGGTTGTTCCGTGTCCGACGCCGCGACGGGGCGCGGCGCGCCTGCTATCAGTGCCAGCAACAGCAACACTTGGGCCGTGATGTTGGTTGGTTCTATGGGTCTCATACTTCATCCAGCGGGCGACCCCTGTCAATGGGGCGCACTCGGGCTCGGCGCTTGTGCCGGGCGAGGCGATGGCCGGGCGGTAGTTTAACGCGATGGCCCGTCTCGCAATAGGCGGATTGACGATTTATCTAAGTGTCGGGTAATCCGGTAGTTGTGTCTTGGCGGCGGCGCGGCCGCCGATGTGATCCGGCAGGGACCACAGGCGACTCTGCCCACACGGCCGACGGCCAGAACCTCGCCGGCGCCGACGGTTGCGGTAGGATACGTTTGGACTGTTACTACGGGTTCTATCGTCAATTCGGGTACTATCAGTTGAATGGGAAATTCCGGATGATATCGCGTCGTCAAGCGTGGTCGCAGGGCGGCGGTCGGGGCATCGTTGACGGCAGGAGACGAGACGTTGGGACGTTCGGAGCCTAAAGCTCTAAGCCGAACTGCTCAGCCGGGCTTCGATACCGACGCCTGTCCCAACGCGGGCTGGTGTCTGCAGCCAGAGACTTCGCGCATTTCTCTGAGACTGTCCCGTCTCTGCGGTGTTTTCTGCCGTTGCAGGACGGCTCGGCTTTTCGAGGCGAGGAAAACACCGCAGAGACGGGACGGCCTCAGAGAGCAAGATCTTGTGAGCAACCCACACGACGCGCGCGGCGCGCGCATGATGGATTAAGACTCTACTTTCCACTTCGCTTGCCGCAGCACCGCCCGGCTCGAACCGGCCATCGCCTCGTACCAAGCGCTGACCAAGGTGCCGTCGTCCAGTTGCACCGTGCTGGGATACCCCAAGTCGCCGCCCGCGCCGTCGCCGGAGATGACGATCGGTTCGGACCAAGTGCGGCCGTGGTCGGCGCTCAGACGCGCTTGATTGCCAAACGGCGGCCGGCGATGGCCGTAGGTCATTAGCAGCCGGTCGTCTTTCAACCGCAGCAGGTGCGACGGCAGGCCCCACACGCCAATCGACTGCGGCTTCGACCACGTCTTGCCGCCGTCGGACGATTCACATTGCAGGGTCTCGCCCGAATTCGCCTTGTTGTGGTTGCGGATTTGAACCAGGATCCGCTGGTCCGCCGTCTCGACCGCGTGCAGTTCGTGGTAGCTGCGGTGTTCGTCGCCGTCGCGCACGGGAATGGCGGAAAGCCATTCCCAGGTCTGACCGTCGTCGGTGGACTGGCACACGCCGACGCGGCTTTCAGGACGCCACAGATCCTTGCCGACATACAGCAACCGCCCGTCCGCCAACTGAATCGGGCCGTGCGGGCTGTTGACCAGGCTGTCATACCGGCCGCTGAACGTGACCCCGCCGTCCGTCGAGCGGATCATCCAGACGCCCAGCGCGGCCTTGCGCTGCTCGGCATTGACGCGACAGTGGGCGGCCTGCCACCGCGCCAAACGATCGGCCGGCCACTTGCCGTCCTTCTCCGCCTTGGTGAGACCCGGCTCGTAGGCCAACGAAGTGAACGTCGTGATCAGGATGGAACCTTTGGCCGTCTCCAGCACGCCCGCATCGCGGTCGTCGATCGGGCCGTCCATCACGACCTCCGGCCAGGTCCAGGTCTGGCCCCCGTCGTGCGACCGCATCAAGTCAACGCGGCCGAACGGGCAGACGTGGGCCTCCCGGCCGCCCGAACAGACCAGCAGCAACTGCCCGTTGCGGCAGCGCGCCAGCGTCGGCCAGCCGTGATACATTTCGGGCAGATGGCTGATGACCTTGGTTTCCAGAATCTGCGCCGGCGGGGCGGCCGCAGCGCCTGCCGAACGACGAACGTGAAACAGGATCCCGGCGGCCGCGGCGCCGGTACTGGTCAACCACTGGCGGCGATGGAGGGGCATGGGCATGGATCGGTTCTCCAGGTGGAAGGATTTTGGGGAACAGGCGATTGTCAGCATCCGCTCAGAGATTCGCCGGCGGAAGGAAGCCCGGCTCTTGGAATAAAACCGGGTTTCTGGGATCCGAAGAACTTCCAAGCAGGCCTCCAGGATACCAACCTGATCCACATGACGGCAAGCGTCCAGGATCCGGCGGCACGCCGGCGTTCTGCGACCGGATCACCGACGGTCAGACCGCGTTTCGCCTGATCGCCTTACGGCAACGCGACCAATAGGTCGAAACTCGGGCCGCGGTCCGTGGCCAACGACCTACGTCTTCGAAATTGTACATTTCGACCGGGAGTAGCCGAATTCGTGAGAATCCGGATGGTACGGAGGTCGTCCGGCGCGGCACCCCAAATTCTCACGAATTCGGCTCCGCGAAACTTCGAAGACTTGCGTCAAACTTGCACGGTTTGCTCCACCGGAGCCGGTACCGGCCGGCTCGGCTTGGACAGGCCCGCTTGCACCCACATCTTCTCCAGCACGGACGCGCATTTCTCGATCGCGCGATCGCGAGACATTCCGGCGGCGTGCCGTGCGGCAGGCAGGAGCGTCACCGGTCCGTCGCACTTGCGTTCGGCCAGGATGGCAATCAGCTGGGCGTGCTGCGGGATGGTCTCGTCCGTCGGCAACAACCGCTGCGAAACGTCGATCGCGGCGGGGTCGGCATCGGCCGGTACGTCCGCGATGGTGACCGACACGATTTGTTTGCCATTGACATCCGCCAGCGTATCGTTGCCGCCTCCGCCGATCTGCCAGTTCCACGTATCCAACGCCAGTCCCACGTGCGTGTGGTTGACCGTGCGGATCAGCGTCACGAGTTCCTCTGCCTTGTGGAGGAACGGGTAAACGCGGTCGCGACGGAACTCAGGGGCCGCTTTGAGGCCGACGCCCAAGCGGAGACCGGCGCCCGCCAGGACGTCCCCCACTTTCGACAAGCGTTGCCGATGCCGCTCGAAGTTCTCGTGATACGGCAGTTTGTCGCTCGCTGGCTGGAGATCGAGCGTGCCGTACGTGAAGCCCGCCTTGCGGGCGGTCTCCGCAGTCAGGCTCAGGCGTTCGATTTCGGACTGAAAGACGCCGTCGTCGGCCCCCAACTGAACCGGCACGGTCCAACCGCCGATTTTGATCTTGGCGCTGCGGATGTACTTGCTAGCCTCCTCAGTGCCTTGCAGCGTTGCCCGTCTCAGCAAATCCGCCGCATCCAGATCCAGGCCGCGAAAACCATACGTCAGCGTCAACTCAATCAATTCGCTTTGTCGTCCGGACACTCCCAACGACGCCGGATTTAGGTTCTTGTACATTTCTCTCCTCCCATGCCAGCCACAGCTGTTTTTTCGCATGGTAGGCAAAAACGGGCTCTTGTTCAACGGGGGAGGGCAAGCACGCCTTTTTCGCGCCGGTGACCTCGCCGTGGCAACAGCTCCGTCATTTCCTCTTCCCCAGCAGCGGGGCGAGAGCCTTGGCGAACACCTCTGCCTGCCGCATCATGCCCAGGTCGTTGGGATGGCAGCCGTCGACCGTGCCCTCCGTGTCGTCGCCCAACATGCCTTCGTTGGAGAGAAAGTGCAGGTTCTGGATGCCCTCGGCGGTTAACTTCTCGTGGATCTTGCGCAGGATGGTCCCTTTCTCCGTCGGACAGACGTTCCGGACGCTGCAATCTTCGGCCAGCAGAATGGGAGTGTCCGGACGGGCGGCCCGCAGCGTCTTGACAAACGGCTCGATGCGCGTGGACACCAGGTCCGGCGACATGTTCCACAGGCAATCCAGAACGTACACGGACGGATCGAGTTCCGCCAGCAGTTCCGCCATGGCCGGCTCCATCTTTCCGCTGCCGCTGAAGCCCAGGTTGATAACCGGCACGTTCAGCTTCCGGCCCATGATGGCGGGAAAAGCCAGGCCCGGCCGCGAGGCGCAGCCGCCGTGAGTGATGGACGTGCCGTAGATCACGATCGGCTTGCGCTGTCGGCTCGCCTCCGGATCGGCGCCCGTCAGGGTGCTCCCCTTCGGGATGCCGATCTGGACGGAGGTCACACCATTGTACAGCGGCAGGTACAGCAGGCACGGCTGGCCCGCAGGCACCGCACACCTGGCCGTGTTGTCCACCCCCGCCGGCCGGCCGTTGGCGACGAAGGACCACCGTCCGGAGCCATCCCTGCTGTAGACGTCCACGCCGCTGACCCCCGTGGCGGGCATGTGAGGCATGCTCAGGTTGCCCGCGGGCAGCAGGCTCCAGCGGATCTGAATGGATGCCGCGTCCGTGGTGAACGGGACGCACATCCCGGCGCTGTGGTGGCTCAGTCCCCAGACCGACGGCGGCACCTTGCCCTCGGCCTTCGCCGGCAGGCGGTCGTAGAACGATTTGGTATCGGTCCAGCCCTTGCCCTCCACGACCAAGTCCTTGCAGTCGTACCACACGGTCGCATCGTCCGGGCTGACCTTGGCCTTCTGCCCATTCGTTTCCGCGGCAGTAACAACACTCACCGCGACAAGCACGGACAGGCAGGCAAGAAGAAAGCGAAACCGGTTCTCGATCGTTCTCATCTGGGCGCTCCTCAGAAAAAGGCAAACATACGTGCGAGGGTCCGAAGTCTGCGACGCATCGCGTCACCCTGCATCGGCAACCAGCATACACCGTGGGTCAGCGAAGACAAGGCCGCCGGGCGGACGAAGCCCGCCGGAGCCTCGCGTCGCTCAAGTCCGAATCAAGGACAACCAAGGCAGCGCGAAGTGCAGCAGGAACGCCAACGCGGTGAACCACAACAGCGGATGCGTCCGCCGGCCGCGGCCTTCGCACACCTTGATCACGACGTAACTGATGAAACCGCACCCGATCCCGTTGGTGATCGAGTAGGTGAGCGGCATGACCAGAATCGTGACCAGGGCCGGGAAGCCCTCGCCGAAGCTGTCCCAGTCGATCGCTCGCAGGCCGCGGGCCATGAGGAAGCCGACCAGGATCAAGGCCGGCGCGG
>CAYUFW010000015.1:30235-51162 GCA_964443915.1 uncultured Pirellulaceae bacterium | reverse complement strand
CATGTCGAACATGGGACGACTGCTACGCTAGCTGTGCTACCTATAAATTGCTGGCGGCTGAGGGTTACCTCCGCGTGCAAAATCGGTCGCTTCGTGTCTCGGCCCTCGGCTTGGAGGGCTACTGGCTGGGATTTTAGCTGGGCAAAGAACCGCAAGCAACCAAGTCAAGGGGGTTCGGCAAAAAAATTGGCCGCTGGCTGGCCCGCCGAGCGCAATGGGCTGTAAGGGCGGGAAGTTGTTGCTGGTCTGCGGGGGAAGTACGATGGTGGCGTTTTCGCCACCAACCTACCCCCCAGCCATGACGCAACTGACCAACGCAACGCGAGTTTGGCTCGACCTGCTGCGTGCGGGCGATCAGCAGGCCCGCACTCGGCTGATCGAACATGCGTGCGAACGGCTGCGGCTCATCACGCGGAAAATGCTGCGGGACTTCCCCAAGGTTCGCCGCTGGGAGGAGACGGACGACGTGTTCACCGAGGCCCTGAGCAAACTGCATCAGTGCCTGGAAACCGTTCAGCCCGAATCCCCACGGCACTTTTACAATTTGGCGGCGACCCATATTCGCCGTGTGCTGATCGGCATGACTCGTCGGTACTACGGGCCGCTGGGCCTGGGGGCCAACCACGACACGAACGCGGTCGCAGCAGAACAGCACGAATTTGCGGAGCCGTCGAGTCTGGCGGAATGGACCGAATTCCATGAACAGGTGGAATCTCTGCCCGATGGGGAACGCGAAGTGTTCAACTTGCTGTGGTACGAAGGCTTGAGCCAGGAAGAAGCCGCCCTGGTCCTGGGCATGTCGGAACGGACACTGCGGCGGCGATGGCAGGATGCCCGTGTTCGGCTGTGCCAGGCCAGGATGGGCGAAGACCTGCCATGAGCGATGAGGAACAGTTCCGACAACTTGTGGATCGCTGGGAAGAACTGCACCAGCAGGGCCGCGATCCCAGCGTCGAGGAACTGTGCCGCGATTGCCCCGAACTTTTTGAGCGGCTGCGGAAGTGGGTGGCGATGCTCCAGGCCACGGATTGGCTGTGCCAGCCGCTGGTGAGTGGCGATGGCCCGACAGTCGGGTTCAACGGTGAGACCAAAGAGCAGGACGCAGGCCCAATATCGGTCGATGACTTTCTGAAAAACTTGGCCGACAGCGCCCTGCTGCCAATGGCTGAAACGGAAGCCCTGCAAATCACAGCCCATGACGGCAACGCACTGGCTGCTCAACTCGTGGAGCAGGGGAAGCTAACCGCGTATCAGGCCGACTGCGTGTGTCGCGGCAAGACCACGCATCTGGTGCTGGGCGATTACTTAATCCTGGACGTGCTGGGCAGCGGCGGCATGGGGCGGGTGTTCAAAGCCGTTCACCGTAGGCTGAATCGGCTCGTGGCGCTCAAGGTGCTGCCACCGTCAGCCGTGGATCGTGGAGAATCGGTCCAGCGGTTCCAGCGGGAAATCCAAGCGGTCGCCAAGTTGAGCCACCCGAACATCGTGGCAGCACATGACGCGGGCTGCTGCAACGGCACCTACTTCTTCGTCATGGATTTGATTGACGGCCAGGACTTGGCACAGCGCGTCAAGGAGAAGGGGCCGCTGCCGCCCAGTGAAGCGGTGGGGTGCATTTTGCAGGTGGCCCGTGGCCTGGAATATGCCCACGCCGCTGGCGTGATCCACCGCGACATCAAGCCATCAAACCTGCTGTTGGACCACGCGGGTGCGGTGAAAATCCTCGACTTGGGCGTGGCCCGTTTCATGTCACACGATGAAGGCTTGACCAACACGGGCTGCATCCTTGGGACCGTGGACTACATGGCCCCTGAGCAAGCGATCAACACAAAGCTGGCCGATCACCGCGCGGACATTTACAGCCTGGGCTGCACCCTCTACTACCTGCTCACGGGGCAGTCCGTTTACGGTGGCGAAACGGCGATGGAACGGTTGCTGGCCCATCGAGAACACCCGATCCCATCGCTGAAGTCGGCCTGCCCTGCCGTCTCCGAAGGTTTGGACGCTGTGTTTCAGCGAATGCTGGCGAAAAAGCCCGAAGCCCGTCTGCAAACGATGGGACAGGTAATCGCCGCATTGCAGCAACCCCCTCGCCAACGCAGAACGTGGCCGCGTGTCGCTGCGGTCGTGACGCTGGCTGTGGGCGTGGTGGCCGCTGCCGTGTTACTGAATAAGCAGCACGAGCCAAGCCAAGTTGTTGAACCCGTCCCAGGCCAACTTGAAGAAACCGCTCCAAACGAAGATGTGGAGCCTATTCCAAACGAAGACGCGGAACCCGTTCACGAGACGATGCCAGCGCCCGTGAAAGAACCATCGCCCGAAGAATTGAAGGCCCTTGAGTGGGTGTTCAGCACTGGGGGCCGAATCGAGTTGATGTGCCAAGGACAACGGCGATCCGTGGTGTCGATGACTTCGTTGCCGCCATCGCCGTTCAGGGTCGTCAGGGTGGAATTGCAGCACAATGGCGAACTCACCGACGACGACTTAGCCAACCTCGCGCCGCTGACGACCATCGAGGACTTGTTGTTTGGCGATGACCGAATCACGGGTGTTGGTTGTCGGCATCTGCTGCCCATCGCCAGTCTCCGCAGCGTGCTTCTCTGGGGAACTCCCGTTACGGCGGAAGGCATGGTGCAGATCGCCAAGCTGGATCAACTGACGGAACTGAACATCGGCAACAACCGCAACATCACCGACGCCGCGTTGGAACCCATCAATTCGATGACGAACCTGCGGTCGCTACATCTGCCGCTCACGTCCATCTCGGACAAAGGGCTGACTTGGCTTCGCGGCCTGACCAACCTGACCAACCTCGTCATTCGTCAAAACGAAATCACCGATGCTGGCCTTGAAGAACTGACGCCGTTGAAGGCGTTGGAAAGCCTGGACGTGCGGGATACGAACGTGACTGTGGACGGCATCCAGCGGCTGAAACAGCATCTGCCCAATTGCCAGATATCGCGGGGCAACATGATGAAGCGTCAGCGTGTCATTGACCGAATCCCGACGCCGTGAGCGGCTTCAGCGGTGCGTACAAATCCGCGACTTTCTTGACCAGGGATCAGAAGAGCAGCGTTTAAGGGTTGGCGAGTAACTCTAACCCCGAAGGCCGAAGCCGTGTCCTGGCTCCCAAAACCCAAGCCGTATGACGTTCAACGCCGCCGACTCTATGCCGCCGAACAGCAGGTTGCTGCCTACCAGCGCGACCCCCTGCGGACTGTTCCCCACATTCAACGCTACGTTGACGAAGTGCTGGCTTCCCATTGGCTGCGGTTCCATTTTCCTCAAAGGGTGCTGGAACAAATCAGGGTCATCAGCGGGCGGGACAACCGCGCCGCCTACGCCGCTGGCTCCACAATCTCGCTGCCGTTTTGGGCGCGTTCCAAGTTCATCGTCATTCACGAGGTCTGCCACGTTTTGTGTGACAGGTACTACGGTGAGGACTTCATCGCGGGCCACGGGGTTGAATTCGCGGGCCTTCAACTGGCCCTGGTGACCCACTTCTTGGGGCGGGTAGACGGCCTGGAACTTCACCAGGCGTTCACGCGCTGGGGCGTGAAGCACACGCTGTTGGATGACGAGTGGCGATTGACGGGGTGAGCGTGACCGCTTCGCTGGTCGCTTTTCTTTACCCGATTTCTGCGGGACAATTGGGAAGCAGGAGGGACAACCATGAACAGGCGGGAATTCGTGGCGATTGGGCTGGCGGTGGCGTGCCTGCCGCGTCAGCTTTCTGCGGCCAACCGCAAGTTCGTGTTCAAGATCAAGACGAAGGGCGGTGGCATCGTCGGCAACATCGTGATCGAGGCCAAAGACGCGGAGAACGCCAAATACAAGCTGCGGAAACGCTACCCCGATTGCGAAATCCTGGAGATGAAGGAGAAGTAGGGCGCGGTCAAGACGCCCCCGCCTCCAACTGCCTCAGCCGTTCTTCGAATATCTGGCGGTAGCGATTCGGATCGGTGTCAGGGCATCGGCTGTTGAATCGCTCGCCGTCTTCCCAAAACCTGCCCTCGTCGAACCCGTCGAAATCCACGGCGGCGAACAGCGCCAGATTGTGCATCCATTCGGCCAATTCGCCCGCGACCCGCATGGCACGCATCTGCCGCCGCCAGTTCAGGGGACTGAGCTTGCGCCAACCGCGAAGGTGGCCGTGCCACGCAATTGGCCGAATGTCGAGCATGGCCCAGTACAGGAGAAAGCGGTAGCCGTTTTTTCGGTGCGTGTCCATGCCCCCTCACTTCAGGCTGATCTTCAGGCCGTACTCCTCCTACCCCAGTGGCGAAGCCCCATCAAGCCCAGTTTCCAGATGCCTCTTGACGATCTCCAGCAGCGCCGCGTAGTCCACCGACGCGAACTCGCCAGCGGGGGTGTAGGGGAAATCGTCGTTTGGCTTCGGCGGCAATTCCAACTCGACGTGGTAGCAGTCTGGCTCACATCCCAGCGTGCTGACGTACACCAAGTAGCCTGGGTCTGAACGGCGGGCAATCCCCACGGCCATCAAGTCGGCGGGCCAGTGGTCCACAACCGCGAAGGCCCCAGGCCCCAAATCGGATTCCAGCCGAGCAAGGACGTTGGTGATCGTTTCGTCTTTCATGCTGGAAATCGGTGCCATCGTGGAATTGGATTGGTCAAGAATTCAACCGCCAAATCGTGAAATTCAACACGCTGGCAAACGCGACCCAGCCCAAGTACGGCACCATCAGGATACCCGCCGCTTTCGACCTGGGCCAGAACGCAATGGTCGTCGCCGCGATGGCTACCAGCAGGACCAGGATTTCGAAGAACGCGGCTCCTGGCATGTGGAACCAGAAGAAAATCCACGACCACGCCGCGTTCAGCACCAACTGGGCGGCGAACAGCGTAAGCGGTGTTCGTGAACCGCCCTGCCGCCAAACCAGCCACGCGGCCACTGCCATGCAGATATAGAGCGCCGTCCAGACTGGGCCGAACAGCCAGTTGGGCGGATTCCAGCTTGGCTTGGCAAGCGAAGCGTACCACGTCGGGATGTTGGGCGTGGTCGCAACGGAGCCAAGGCCCGCTGCCGCAAAGCAGATCAGCAGGATGATGACGAGCGCGACGGTTTGTTTGATCGGGGACACTTGCATGAGTTGGACGCCGCTCATTCGGGAAACGATGGCTTTCCATCGGCGTCGGCTTGGTGGATGCCGATGATCCCATCGTGGCAGCAAGTGCAAACGAAGCCCGCCTCGCGGCCACTTCTCGGATCGTCGTTGGCGTGACTCACCACACACGCGGGCAAGTCAAACTGCTGCCGAACCTTTTCCTCGTCCAGGTAGTAGGCGAAGTAAACCCACTCGCGGCAATTCGCCGTCCACGCCTGCCCACGATAAGTCTCCGAAATACCAGCGGCGAGAATGGCCTGCTCAAGTTGTCGCAGATGTTGGCAGATCATTTGGGTCAAGACTCCGCATGTGGACCTATCGCTGGCGCGGAACAACGATCTTCATCGCGGGCCGAAGTTCCTCGTAGCGGTGCCAGACCATCTGCATCGCTATCGCATCGTTCCCGTTTTCCGCAAGAAGCGTCAAGACCAGGGCGACCGCGACAGATCGCAGGTTGAGTCACACCCAAAATCATACCAAACGCTGTTGACCATTTAACGGGCCATGTGCAGCCAAGAAACCCGTGGACTTCTGGACTTCCTCTTCACTGTTGCGCTACTCACCCCGTACCGCCCGCTGCTTCGCCCTTCCGTCACAGCTTGGCCGTGAACTTGGACAAGTCATCGAGACCCAGCGATTTCTCCAGGCGGGCCACTTCGTTTACAATGTCCTCGAACCCGTGAGCGCCGAACAATTCGTGTTCCTTGTCCTCGAACCGTTCGCCTAAATCGTCGTACTCTTTGGCGGTCATCAGCGAGCGAATCGCTGGAAACAGGACCGTATCTTCGCGGCTTTCATGCGGTCGGTACATGCGGACGAACTGCCTGAGCGACTTGCCGAGTTTCGTCGCGCCCTGGGCATCCTTGATCGCCGTAGGAGTAGCCAGTTGCGTGATCTGGTCCGTCAGTTGATGCCCGATTTGATGCTGCTCGCGAAGCACCTTGACGAGTTCGACGAGTCTGCCCGCCTTCTCGAAACGCGGGAAGATGTGGTCCTCTTCCAGCTTGGCGTGGTAGTCTTCGATGAACTTGCGGACGATCTTAGCGGCGCTGGCGAGGGTGGCCGCGTCCACGTCCCGTTTCCGTTCCAGCCGCCGCCACGATTCCTCATAAATCAGCAGGATACGGTTCAAGACACCATGCTCCCGCATCAAGTCTTCGGCGGGCGATACGTCGCCCTCGTCTGTGTTCGGTGCAGGCTTGGCAGCGGCCCTGGTGGCTCCAGCGAATCCCGTAAGAAGCAATCCTCCCCCAAGGCCCGTCCCCGCGAGAATGAAGTCCCGTCGCGTGTGTTCTGGTGTCCGATTCATGGCGATTCGCTCCAGTCTGAGTAGGTGTTTGGACGAACTTCCCAGCCGCGCCCGTAGGCGGCACGGCCTCTTGTCACTGGAATATCGTAGCGCTATACTATCGGAAAACAATATCGGATGTCGATAATTATGCCCCAAGACCTGCTCGATCATTTTTTGGCGGCTTCGTGCGGATGCACATCCTCTACCACGCCGCCAAAGAACCAATTTGGGGACTGGAGATGATGGCCGAACTTGAACGCCACGGCTATCAGGTCGGTCCTGGGACGCTGTACCCCATCCTCCATCAAATGGAAGCGGCAGGATTGCTCAGTTGCGAAACAACTGTGGTGGCGGGCAAACGGAGAAAGAACTACCGAATCACCGCCACGGGAACGAAGCTCCTGGGCGAAGCCCGTAGGAAGCTCAGGGAGTTGGTATCGGAACTGCTGGAGGATAAGGACGGCATGGCGGAAGCGAGGAAGCAGCGCGCTGCTGACAGGTCCAAAGAACCGCACGGCCCGAAACGCGGCGGGGGCAGCGACAAGTCGTAGAACCGTTTACAGGACGCTCATACCCACACTGATCCGTGGGCGACCGAGCTTATTCCCGATGGGGCGGGGCGGCACCGTCACCGCCGTCAAGGAACGGCCTGGAACCAGGACTGGATCACGTTGCTCCTGGCTCTGACGTTTGCCACCGCCACGTTGCCAGCAGCACGGGGAATGGGCCAAATCCGTGGCGTGGACGCGGTGCTGTCACAACAGCGTTTTTCTGGGGTCAGCCACCCAACCCGCGTACCACTCCTTTACAAATCCCTTTACAAACCCGTCCTTTACAGAAATGGAAAAAAAGAAGCCTGACGCAACTTGTTGCTGTGTCAGGCTTTATATTAGAGCGGGCGAAGGGACTCGAACCCTCGACATCCAGCTTGGGAAGCTAGCACTCTGCCAACTGAGTTACGCCCGCGTGTTGAGCCAGGGCCATGACCTGGAATATTTTGAGTTTAGCAGCTTGCCGTAGACGGGCAAGCGGACTTGGGCCAAACGGTGGGAAAACCGCGACATCAGAACTTGTGTCCCCGTTGTGGGCCGAGTTTGGTGAGTGTCAGGACTTCCGGGCCTTCCTGTCCCATCAGGATTGTGTGCTCGAACTGCGCGGACAATCTGCCGTCCTTGGTGCGGACCGTCCAACCGTCCTTCTCGTCCTGCTGGCCGTCCGGCACGCCTACGTTGATCATGGGCTCGATGGTGAACGACACGCCGGGCGGCAGTCTCTGGCGGCGGCCTTCGGGCGTGGGGACGTGCGAAATCGTGGGATCCTGATGGAATTTGCGGCCCACGCCGTGCCCCACGTAGTCCTTGACCACGGTAAAGCCGCGAGAGTGCGCCAGACGTATGATGGCCGTGCCGATGTCCGAAACGCGGCAGTTCGGCTTGATGGTGTCAATGGCGAGCCACAGGCAATCGAACGCGCACTGAGTGACGGCCCGCGCCTCGTCGGACACTTGGCCGATGAGAAACGTTTCCGACTGATCGCCGTGCCAACCGTTCACCACCGTCGTCACGTCGACGTTGACGATGTCGCCTTCTCTCAGGACATAGTCGGATGGAATGCCGTGGCAGATCACGTCGTTGACGCTGATACAGCAACTCTTGGGGTAGCCTTGGTAGTTCAGTGGTGCGGGAATATGCCCGTGATCGAGTGTGTATTCGTGGATCAAGCGGTCAATTTCGGCGGTCGTAATGCCGGGGCGAATCTGCTGCCGGATAAAGTCCATCACTTGGGCGTTAAATCGTCCGGCCTCGCGCAGTCCTTGTCGTTTTTCCCGTTCGACCTGCTGCCGTTTGCGCTTACGCATCAACATGAATGTCTCTCGTCTGACCCGGGGAAACTCCCAATTTCAGCCAAATAAAGTATCATAATCCCGTGTCTGGCAATATGCCCCAGCGCCACAAACCCATTTCTCAGTGAACCGCAGGAGACTCAGGCTATGACCACCACGATTCCCAGCCCCAGCGTTCTCCGACCACGCTCGGCGAGGTGTGCCCCCTGGTCGGCACGGAAAGACTTGCCGCCCCGGGCCGGGCTGCCGCAAGCCGTTCTTGCCGGCTGGCTGCTGGCGCCGATCGTGGCGGTCGTGCTGAGCGTTGCCGCCGGCGCGTCCGCCGAAGGCGCTGAGTCGCCCGAAACGCCGCCGGCGCGCGTGTTGGTCGTGTACCACTCACGCCGCGGGAACACGGAGAAAATGGCATTGGCCGTGGCCGAGGGCGCGCGATGTGTGCCGGGCGTAGCGGTGACGGTCAAGCGGGTCCAGGAGGCGACCAAGGAGGATCTCCAGGCAGCCGACGGTCTGGCGCTGGGCTCGCCCACCTACTTTGCCGGCATCGCGGGCGAGATGAAGGTGATCATGGACGACTGGAACTGGAAATGGAAGGTGGATTTCACCGACAAGGTGGGCGGGGCCTTCGCCACCGGCGGCGGACAGACGGGGGGCAAAGAGCAGACGGTCGTCTCGTTGCTGCTGTTCATGTTAAATAACCGCATGGTCGTGGCGGGGCCGCTCTATCAGGACGAAACCGGCGAGGATATCTGGGGCGAACTGGGTTCCAGCGCCATGACGGGGCCGCTCGATCCCGGCATTGGCGATGGGGAAATCGACGCCGCGCGACGACTGGGCGATCGTGTGGCAAGGTTGGCCAGGAAGCTCAAGACGCGGCCGTGATAGGGGTGTTGACAGCCGCGATGGGCCACCCGAAAAAGACATCTCCATCGACGATCCATAACCAAGCGGAGATACGAGACGATGAACGGGGAACCCGTGTACGTCGCGATTGACGTCGGCGCCGGATTCGGTGCCAAGATCGGCTTGTTCAGCAGCGCCGCGAATCAAATCGGCGAGGACCTGCTGCCCCGCGAGGAGTTCGCTGACAACATCGACACCTTTGTGGCGCGGTTGGCGGAGAAGGTCAAGCAGTTGGTCAAACAGTCCGGCCGACGGATCGGCGAAATGCGGGCAATCGGGATCGCTTCGCCAGGTCTGTTCCGCTCCGACGGCAGTTATCTGCTCGCTGCCAACTTGACGTTTCTCAACGGCCAAAACCTCCCTGTGCGGCTGGCCACCGAGATGGGAGTGCCCACGAAGATTGAGAACGACGCCAATGCGGGGGGCCTGGCGGAGTGGTCCATTCTGCGGACCGATTTGCTGTATTGGGTCTTCGGCGGAGGTTGGGGCGGAGTCTGGATCGACAAGGAAGGGAACGTCAAGTTCCCGGCGCTGGACTGGGACGGCGACGACCGGAAGCTGCATTACACCAACGAGCCGGGGTACGCGATCCCTCTGGATAAACTGATGCTGAAAACTCTGTTTTACCAGTATGGGGCGTCGTTTGACCGTTTCGAGCAGATCGTCGTCGAGGATGTCGGTCTGCCCAACGGCAAGCTCACCGGGCCCGGTGGGGATCCGAACACGATCCGCGCTGAAACCATTCTGTCAGGGCCGGGACGCTGCCGGTTGTTTCGAGCGGTCGTCGGTGACGACGACTTTCATACCCGGTTCCTGTACATCCGCGAGAAGAAGCAGATGTCCGATCCGTCCGTCGCGGGCAAGCACATCAGCAAGCTGAGCAGTATGCGGGTGGAGCCGGCGGTCAACACGGATCGGCTCTTCGGCCGGATCCTGGCCGCAGCGACCTTGACCATCTTCAAGCAGGGACGCAAAGATGGTCTGCGCGAGGACCTGCCCATCTGCCTGGGAGGCAAACCCTCGTACGCGCTGCCGTATTTTGGGCCGTCGGCCCAGAGCCGGATCGGCGCGGCGGGGATCATGAGCTACCTGCGGCCCTCGGTGATCGACGAACGCGGCTTCAACGCCAATCTGGTCGGGGCGGCGGTTTTGGCCGAGCAGACGGCGGCGCGTCAATCAGCCGCTTCCTGACCGCTGCCCTCACGTTGCCATCCGACGACGCGCTGGTGCCAAGCTCCGCGGAGCAGGTCTACGGCACTCGGCCCGCCAATCGGCTGGGCGGCTGGATCAGTTTCAGGAGGTTGGGAGCGGGAACGCACGTGCGGAAGACCATTTGCAGGTCGCGCTGCCGCTGGCCGTCTTCGGTGTAGTAGATCGATTCCGTGCTGCTGACCACGGCGACCACGTGTCCTTGGTCGTTCAGCACAGGGGCCCCGCTCGATCCGCGAGCGTACTCCGCCGTGACTGCGACGGCATCGACCTCCCCGCCTCCCAATTCGGTCTTCATGTATCGAGACACGACGCCCGTCGTGTAGCAGTAGAACCGGCCGTCGGGGTGACTAATGATGCTGACTGCCGAGCCGATCGGCGCGGCAGCGGTGGTGCCGGCCAGCGTCAGCGGGCGCAGACCTTCTGCGTCCACTTTCAGAATCGCCAAGTCGTCGGCGCGGCTCGCAGCCAGGACCCGCTCGACAGGATAAACGTGCGAGTCGGCGGTCATCACGATCAAGGCGCGCTGTGTCGGGGAATCGACCACGTGATAGTTGGTGACGACGGCGCCGTCGGAGCTGATGACGAACCCTGACGCCGTGTCGGCGTGCCAGCGCGAGCACTTGTTGCACTTGTAGAGCCCCCCAACTACGACCACGGAGTCCTTGGCCGTCAGGAACAGCTCAGCGGAGTCACTGACAGTCGGTCCGGGCGAAGGCAGATGCAGTTGGCACGAGGCAACTTCCAGCTGTGTGCCGAGCACCGCTGACCCGACCGTGCGCCCGCGTTCGATCAGCTCCGCGCCTTGCCGGATCAGGTTGTTCTTGAGCATTCGATCTTCGAGGCAGACGGCCTCAAGATGATCTCCGCGGCCATCTTGGCAGGGGCTCGCCGGGCTATGCGATTGGTCGCAGTTGGGACCGGAGCCCGGTCGCTGGAAGTGAAAGTACGCCGATTGCAGCAGTAGTAACACGCCGGTCACCGCAGCAAGCGTCCACCGCATCGAAATGTCTCCTGGCCTGGAATGCTCTCGCTGAGAGTATACGACTCAGCACGGCGCAACGGCACGGAGCCCGGACGCAGAAAAGTGAAAACTCAGCATCAACGGGCGGCAGGCGCGGAGAAACCGCAAGACTTTCCGCCGGCTGCAAAGCTTGCGCGTCTGGGCAGCAGGCGACCGGTGACCGAGCCCGAGGGGCGCATGGTGGGACTGAGTGGCAAGGGAAGGATGGGCGGGGGAATGAGTTCCCTGAACATTCATCATCCACGAATCTTGTCCACTTGGAGTCAGCGGTCTTTGCGCCCCCTTGGGCATTTGCCTGGCCGGATACAATAGTCATAAGCACATCAACTCGTCGTTGGTCAATCATCGAGACCATCCCTCCCGTTGGAGACTTCCGTATTGGATTGGTTTTTGCTTTTGGGCGTGGGGCGGTCGGTACGTTGTTGTGTATGGGCAGCACCTACCCTGTGATCGGAACCTGTTATGGCCTCCGAATCCGAAACAGCCCGAGCGGCGCGGTTGCACGTGGTCCACGGCAACCGTCTCCTGCGAGAGTGCTTGGCTACGGTTCTGACCCGCAACGGGGAATTCGACGTACGGGAAGTCAACCCCGACGAGGCGGACTTCCTGGAGATCATCGTCAGCGGAGCGCCGGACGTGATCCTGATCGATGGGAACCTGCCGCGGACGAACGGCTTGGAAGTCGTCCGGCAGCTTCGGCAACGCCTGGAGGGTGCCAAGGTCCTGGTGCTGTTTTCCTCGCCTGATGAAGGCAAGGCGGCCGAGTACATCGTGGCGGGCGCCCACGGGTGCGTGGTGGAAGATTCGTCGCTCGAGGAACTGCGGGCAGCCATCCGGCGAGTGGTCGAGCGACGAGCGGTGTGCTCGGCGGACATGATCCACCTGCTGTACACCCAGTTTGCCAAACTGGCGCGCGAGTCGCACTGGCGAGAACAGGTCGCGGCGATCGAGTTGACGGCCCGCGAACTGGAAATCTTGACTCTGATTTCCTGTCACCTGGGCAACAAGCAGATTGCCAAACGATTGAGCGTCTCGACGAACACGGTGAAGAACCACGTTCACAACATCCTGGAGAAACTCCAGGTGCAGAGCCGCGTCGAGGCGGTCGAGTATGCCCGTCAGCGGCGTTGGCTGCCGGAGGCAAGCACTGATCCGCAATAACGCGCCGGCGAGCCTGGGGCGGAGGCCGCTCAGCGGCCGCGCGCTTGTTGGTCGGTCGCTTGCGGGAACGTCTGCTGGGCGTCCTCGATGTGTCCCCGAGCGGCCGCCGCGGCCGCTTGGCGGGCCAGCGTGAGGTCACGTTCCGCTTGTCAGACCGTACGCGCCTCGGCCTCTTGGCTCGTCGGGGATCAGCATCAGACAGTAATCGCAGCCGTGCGCGCGGCCGTCGACGATGAGACCGTTCCACTCGTCCTCCGCGACGATGATCTCCGGCCGTCCCGGACAATCGCCGGACAAGGTGATTCTCAGAATGCCGCCGAGCAAATCATCGCGTTGATAGTGAGCCGTGCCGCGCAGCACGCGACGGGTCTGACCGCTCTCGATGCAGACCGCAAACGAGGCCTTGTCGTAACGACTCAGCGAACGGCTCGACGGCGCCTCCCGCGAACGGCTCTGGTTTCTTGGGCCAGCAATCATTTCGAACCTCCGTCTTCGTCCCGGTGGACGCAGAACCGAGGCAATTCGACGTACAAGCCACCAGCCAGTCGCACCAGAATGCGTCCCCCGGCACGGTGTGCTGCGATCACCCCTTTCACCCCCTTCAGATCTCCGACCACACAGCAGACTCTGTCTCCGACCTTGAATCCGAGGGCGACGGTGTCCGATACGTCCAGGACGTCGGTCGCTACTTCGCACACGCGCATGATCGTCTCGCTGAGCCTCATTCGGAGAGAAGTCAGGGGCACCGCCTTCGTCCGGAGTTGCGGTTATCGAACGGTTCGGCGGACCGGAGACTCCCTGCCTCAGGTGCGCTCCAATATCGGCAACCCAGCGCCGCTTCGCTCCAGCCGCTACATGATGGCGTCTTCCTAGTCCACCAAGACGTCTGAATGCGAGCAGGTATCGGAACACAATTCCACCCTTATTTTACGCCAATTCTCCGCGCTTCGTCAAGACGCGACGCGCACAACCCATGGGGCCTGCGGCCAGGATGTTCCCGCCCATCGCAACCAGTCAAACCATGGGAATGTGGCCTTCAACGCACGCTGTGACATGGCTGCTAGGACGTCGCATCGAACACTTGGCAGACCGGTCTCCGCATCAGTTGGACCGATCTGACGTCAGTTCTCGCAACCGTAGTTCGCGAAACTCGAGAGAGGCCCGAACGAAGCTCAACCCGATGCAGCCATCGGAGCGTGACCTCTTGGAGGGAACGTGCGAGCCGGCTTGCGACAGATCGATGCTGCGGCACTCGGTCCCATTCCAAACCTGGATGTAGCCACCCACGGCGCGGATGATGATCTTGTTCCAGCAATCGGCCGGCGCTCGGAACTGAACCAGGGGCCTGCTGTCCTGTGGGTTGCGCGAGTCTGCGTCCGGCCCCGGCGCATGCTGGGGATCGGCCATCTGTTGGTACTTCGCCGCCGCGTCTTCTATGAGCTGAACTTCCCAGAACTCGGACATCGGCCCGTCGTGCGCAGCCCGCACGAAGATGCCGCCGGCGCTGCCTTTCGCGAGGCGATACTCCAGGGCCAAGACAAAGTTGGCGTACTTCCCCTTCGATGCCAGCCACCCTGGCTGCCCAGAAGCCTTCAGGATGTCGCCTTGCACCTCCCAGCGTGCCTGCCCGACCTGCTGCCAATCGTTCACGTCTTTGCCGTTGAAGAGGCGAACAGAATCCTTGACGCCCATGAACGGGGGCACCGCGTCCAGTTTCTTTGCGGATGAGGACGTCGGCAGCGGCGGCGCGGGGGTGGGGGCTTCGGTGCCGGCCTCGTTGCGGAAGAAGACGGCCATCGCGGCGACCAAGGCGGCCACGGCGACGACACCCATCGTGGGTCGAACGAGGGACGCGAAAAGTCTCCGCTTGCGAGGTTGTCTGCCGGCGTGGCCTTCGGCCGCGGCCTTCGCTCGGACTTGGGGCCGCTGGGAACGCGGCTGTGCCCCGCCGCTGGACGAGCCCGGGCCGTTCACCGCAGTCTTCTTCCCGCCGTTCGATCCTCGCTCCGCCGGGCCGCGTCGTGGTTCGCCTGCTCCGCGGTCGGCTTCCTCGTCCGCCAGGACCTGGAAGAAATCAGCGAGTTCCCGGTCCTTGAGGGAACTGAGGGGATGGCTGGCCGCAGCGGCTTCCCCCAGCCGGCAACGCTCCAGGTCCGTGATCACCTCGGTCATGGTTTGGTAGCGGTCTTCGGGTTTCTTCGCCACCATCTTTACGAAGACGCTCTCCAAGCCCGCGGACACGTCCGGACATGCTTCGCGCAGAGACGGGATGGGCTTCTCCCAATGTCCGATCAGCCTTTCCATCCGGCTCTCGCCGGCGTAAGGCTCTCGCCCCGTGAGCAAGTACCACAGCGTGTATCCCAGGCTGTAGATGTCGGAACGCTGATCCGAGAGCTTCATATTGGCGGATTGTTCGGGCGCCATGTAGTCCGCCGTCCCGATCAATTCGCCGGTGTCGGTCAGTTCCGGGTTGGCCGTGTCGATTCGCCCGGCATCGAAGCGGACCAATCCCAGGTCCAAGATCTTCAGCGTTCCGTCGCAATCCAGCAGCAAATTGCCCGGCTTGATGTCGCGGTGTACGACGCCGCGCTGGTGGGCGTACTCCAAGCCGTGGGCCGCCTGCAAAACGCAGCTGATGGCCATGGCGACTGGGAGCGGGCCGCGCTCTCTGACCAGCGTCGCGAGGTTGGCGCCCTCGACGTACTGCAGGACCAGGAACGGCTGTCCGTCGACTTCGTCGGCATCGTACGCCGTCACGATATTGGGGTGTTCCAGCAGTCCGGCAGCTTGCACCTCCCGCTGGAAACGCTTGACCGCGCCGGGGATTTGTTTCGCATTGCGGGACAGCATCTTCAACGCCACGGTCCGCCGCATGGTGCGATGCTGCGCCTTGAAGACGACGCCCATGCCACCCTGCCCCAACTTGCCGAGGATCACGTACTTGCCGACGACCAGCAGCTTGCCCTTCCCTTGGTAGAGCGCCTGGGCCTGATAGGCGGTCAAAATGTGCTTTTGAACCAGTTGGCGCGCAAGCTGACCCCCGTCCTCCGGCTCTGATTTCTCCGGCAAACCGGCGAGAAAACGGTCCAGTTCCGCAGGAGTCATCAAGCCAGCGTCGACAACGCGTTGGGCGAACTCCGTGGATGTGATGACCATGACTCCCACCGCATAGATACCGGATTATACATCGGCGATGGGAACTGCACAAGCAGGAGACGAGTTCGCACGCATTACCGCTTGCACGAGATGCCTGCCGGGACGTTTCGCAACGGCGGCCAGGAGCTTGGCGGGACGGTTGACGCAGTCGTTTCTCAGCCAGCTTCCGTTGCGGACTTCGGGCGACAAGCTGGGGATGATCGGTGATCGGTAATCGATGATCGGTGATCGGCGTGGGCAAGGAACTTGAGCTTGCCGAGCCGGGGCGGTGGCCGAAGCGAGGGCCAAGTAGGTCCGGATGTCATGTCTTAATAGCATTTCGCGAAACCCCGTATTACGATGAATCCGGGGGGGCCGGCTGGCCTCTTGTTTTCTTGGTTCGGATGGGCTATTTTTTCGACCTGTAGATGGCGGGGGCTTTAGGAGCGTCTCTTCGATGGCTGTAAGCGGTTCTCGAAATGTCCAACCCAACCAGCCCAATTCACGGACGCGCAAAAGCCCGGATCTTCGTCGTCGACGATCACCCCTTGGTCCGTGACGGACTGGCGGCTCGGTTGGGAAAAGAAGCCGACATGGAAGTCTGTGGTGATGCGGACAGCGTCGAGCAGGCCGCGAGCCGGATCCGGACGAAACGACCCGACGTGGTAATCCTGGACCTTGCGTTGGGCGAGCAACATGGCTTCGATCTGCTGCGGAAGTTCCAGTCAGCCAACGGCCACGTGAAAATGCTGGTCCTGTCAATCTACGATGAAGCCCTGTACGCCGAACGTGCCCTGCGGGCGGGGGCGATGGGGTACGTGAACAAGACCGCCTCGTGGGATGTGATCGTCGAAGCGATCCGCACGGTGCTGAGAGGAAAACACTACCTCAGCCCTGAATTGACCGAACGTCTGCTAGGTCAGAAACTGGGCGTCAAACCGGCCCATTCGTCATCGCTGGTGGACGTCCTGAGCGACCGCGAGTTGGAGGTGTTTCGGCTGATTGGCCTGGGGCTGTCGACCCAGAAGATCGCCCACCGGCTGTTCGTCAGCACGCACACGATCGACTCTCACCGTGAGCACATCAAGCACAAGCTGAGGCTCAACAGCGGCAACGAATTGGAGCGTGCGGCCGTGCTGTGGGTCCAGGAAAACAGTTGAGGATCCGCTGGGACGGTTCCTCCTGGCGTTCCTCGTCAGACTCCTCGGCGCGCCCGGCATCTCGACCAGCGAAGGGAGCGCAACGTGGCAACCTCGGAAACGATCTCGGCGGCCCAGCGGCGGTTGACTTCGGACGTACCGGACGAGGTGTTTGACCTCGCAGAGGCACTGGAGGGCGTGGATGGCCGCTACGACCGCCTGCAGAAGATGGTCGAATTCTACTTCAGCGAGGCATCCCCGCTGCTCGCCCAGATGCGGACGGGTGTACAATGTCAGGACGGCACCGCCATCGCCCGCGCCGCCCATCGGTTGGCGGGGACCTTGGTGTACCTGCGGGCAAAGCGAGCCTTGGCGGTCGGCCGGCGCGTGGATGATCTGGGGGTCGCGGGCGACCTGCACACTGTTTCCGAGGCGATTTCCACGCTGGAGCACGAGTTAGCTGTCTTGGAGCAGGCCCTGGTCCCCCACCGGGCGGAGACGCAACGACACGCCTGACCACGGTGTTTCCTGACGCGAACATTGTGCCGTCCCCAGCGAGGACGAGGCGGAAAGGCAAGCTGGACGGAAGGAGAACGCCATGACGACGCGGGGGGAACCGCAACGGGAATCGGCGACGGTGAATTGGGCCACCGCGTTCAACGCCCTCGGCGACGCCGCTTGCCTGCTCGATGGCGAGGGCACGGTCCAGCAGTGCAACGAAGCCCTGAGCCGTCTGCTCGACCTGCCTCCCGGTCAAATCCTGGGAAGGAAGTGCCATGAATTGATGCCCGTTTCCAGTCCGTGTTCTCCGTCTTGTCCCTTCGCGAAGTCGCGGGAAACGCGCCGGCAAGGGACCCTGGAATTGCTCGCGGGGGAGCGCTGGTTTTGGTCATCGTTGACCCGATTATCAACGCGGCGGGAGAGTCTTGCGGAGCCGTCCACAGACTGAACGACATCACCGATCGCAAGCGGGCCGAGGAGTCACTCCGTCAAGCCAGCTCCTACAACCGCAGCCTGATCGAAGCCAGCCCCGCCCCCCTCGTGATCATCGGCCCCGAAGACACGATTACGGACGTCAATAGCGCCACGGAGGCGGTAACCGGCCGCTCGCGGCGGGAACTCATCGGCACCGACTTCTCCGAGTACTTCACCCAGCCGGAACTAGCTCGCGCGGTGTATCAACGCGTGTTTGAGGAGCGCTCCGTACGCGACTATCCGCTGGAGATTCGGCACCCGGACGGCCGCCTCACCCCCGTGCTGTACAACGCCTCCGTGTACCGCGACGAAAGCGGACAGGTGATCGGCGTGTTTGTCGTCGCGCGAGACGTCACCCGGCTGCGGCAGACGGAAGAATCGTTGCGGCTTTCCGAACAGCGGCTCCGCCTCCACATGCAGCAGACGGCCCTGGGAGTCATCGAGTGCAGCACGGACTGCCGCGTGGTGGGGTGGAATCCGGCTGCGGAGCACATCTTCGGCTATACGGCCACAGAGGCATTGGGCCAGCACGGCAGTTTCCTTATCCCGGCCGGCGCGCGCGGCCAAACGGACTCCATCTGGAACCGCCTGCTTTCCAATCAGCGGGGCGGTGAACGAAGTACGAATGAGAACGTGACCAAGTCGGGCCAAACGATCCTCTGCGAATGGCACAACACCCCCTTGGCCCAAGCTCAGCAGGCGCTGGCAGCAGGCCGGCCGTTTCCCCTGGCGATCGTCGATCCCGACCTCCCGGACCTCGACGGTGAGGATCTGATCCGCGGCCTTCGCGAGCACCAGCGGCGACGGGCCGCAGCGATCGTTCTGGTCTCTGGCGAACATCACCAGGGCCAAGGGAAACGCCGCCGTCTGGCAACGAGGGTGCAGTCCTTGACCAAACCCGTCTCCCAGGAAGAACTGCTGCAGGCGATCGTCCGCGGCCTGGAACTGGTGGCGGCACCGGGTCCCAGGCAGGCGGCGCGGGGGAACTCCCTCCGGACGCCCCGACCTCTGCGAATCCTGCTGGCGGAGGACACCGCTGCCGGCCGACTGTTTGCGACGGACGTGCTGACCGAGCGGGGGCACGTGGTGCAGACGGTCGAGGACGGCCGCGAGGCGGTCGAACTCGTCCGGGATCAAGGCTTCGATCTGATCCTGATGGATGTCCAAATGCCGGCGCTGGACGGCTTCCAGGCCACGGCCGCGATTCGGTCTCTGCCTGATCCGGCCAAGTCACGCGTGCCGATCGTGGCGATCACCGCACACGCCGTACAGGGATACGAAGCGCGTTGCCTGGCGGCCGGCATGAACGGCTATCTCTCGAAGCCCCTCCGCAGCCAGACGCTCATTGAGACGGTGGAACGCCTGGCAGTGCAACCAGGCTCCGACCCGCCAGCATCGCTTGGCTCCCGATCGAATCCGGCGCCGGAACCTGGTCTGCAAACGGTTCCACCGTCTCGATCAACGTTGCCGACGTGACGGGCTGGGAGAGACAAGCGTGCTGCCGCCTGCCGGTTCGCGTTCGACGCACAGGCATCCGCACATCGACTCCACCAGCTTACCGCTTCGTCAAATCACGGGCGGCCGGAACTTCCCTTTCCTCTACCGGCTTGGTGCGGTAAGCTGCTAGGCCGTTACAGCACCCGACGAAGGAGCGATCTTGTGGCCCCCTCCCAACCGAAGGTCTTGCAGGTGACGCCGCGCATCGGCATCGCTTGGGCGGAATTGCATTTCACCTTTGCCCGCAGCAGCGGCCCCGGCGGTCAGAATGTCAACAAAGTGAATTCCAAGGCCACGCTGCATTGGTCGGTGGCTGCCTCGGCCGGTCTGCCCGACGACGTCCGCGACCGCTTTGTGGCCGCGTTTCGCAGTCAAATCAACAAACAGGGCGAGCTGGTCCTGCAAAGCCAGCGGTACCGCGATCAGGAGCGGAATATCGCAGACTGCCTGGAAAAACTCAGCGGCATGTTGCGGCAGGTGGCTCAGCCGCCGAAACACCGCAAGCCGACCCGTCCCAGCCGCGGTTCGAAGCAGCGGCGGCTGGAGCCCGCTCCGAAGTCAAATCCCGCCGCCGCGGCGTATCCGCGGACTGATCCGATAGGCCCGAAAGCCCGGCGTTTTTCGCTTTTTCCGCGTCCCACGCAATAAACACTGCAGCAGCGCGTTAATCCTGGTAGCGATGACAACCAGCGGTCGAGAATCAGCGGAGGCGGAGCGCATGGCTGGATGGGTCCGCGACCACGGGCCCGCGGTGCGAGGCTACTTGCTAGCCGTCGTGCGCCGCGCCGAAGATGCCGACGATTTGGCTCAGGAGGTGTTTTGCCGGGCTTGGCAGGCCCGCCAGCGCTATCGGGAGGAGGGACACGCGCGGAGTTATCTGCTGCGGATCGCCGACCGTCTGGCCTGCGATCGCATCCGGCGGAAGAAGCCGGAAGAGACCCTCGGCCACGAGGGCTGGCAGGACAAGGAACCCTGGAGCGACAGCGGAGATCCCGTGAAAACGGCGGTGCAATCCGAGGCGACGGGGCGGCTGCACGCCGCGCTGACCCAACTGACGCCGGTCCAACAGCGAGTTCTGTTGCTGCGGTATTACGGACAACTGACGTTCGACGAGATCGCCCAAACGCTCGGCTGCCCATTGAACACGGCACTGAGCCATTGCCGTCGCGGGTTGGAGACGTTGCGGAAACAACTCGCGGAGGACATGCGATGAACGACGAAACCCAGAAAATTCGGGAAGTGTTGGAGCGGGCCACGGCTCCTGGCGACCAGATGCCGGGGGATCTGGACGCGGAAACGTCGTCGCTGCGCGAGGGCTGGCTCGCCCTGAGCCAGCTGCTGGAGGACGCCCAGTTCGGTTCGGACCAGCCGTTGGATCGTTGGCAAGTGACGTTGCGGCCGGCTCCGCAGCGATGGCGGCTCGCCGTGGTGGCGGCCGTGGCCGCTTCGCTGCTGATTGCCGCCGGCCTGACGCTGGCCTACCGGTTGCTGGACGGATCAAGCTCGGCGCAGCCCAGCGCGCCGATGCTGGCGCAGGAAAAATCCCCGACCACCGATCCCCGATCACCGGTCACCGACCCCACCGGCGGAGACCGCCGGCTCCGCCCTCCCTTGCCAGCACGCCCGC
>CAYUFW010000015.1:4855-30225 GCA_964443915.1 uncultured Pirellulaceae bacterium | reverse complement strand
TCACCGGTCACCAGCGACTTAGCTTGGGACGATTCGCTGGACGACGAGATCACGGCCGCGGCTCAGGCCGCTGCCTGGGTGCAGCAAGACTGGTATGCCCGGGCGGGCGGAGCGAGCGTGATCGAACGCGGGCTGGACGAAATCAAGAAGGACATCGAAGACGGCACGTTATGATCATTTTGCTGACAGGAGACCAAACGATGAGTTGGCGCAAGTCGACACTGCTCGCAATTCTGAGCTTCCTGCCGTGTCTGTTGGCGTTCAGCCCAGCGCCCGCGCAGGACGCGGCTGCGAAACCCAAGCCGGACGCCGAGGATGCGGCGGACGATGATTTTCGGCCGCTGCTTCCCCAGGCCAAGCCCGACGAGAAAGGGCCGCGCGGTCCGCGGGAGTTCGACCGCGCCGGCGGGCCACCGGGTTTTCATCCTGGGGCGAAACCGAAAGACCGGCCGGGGATGCAGCCCCGCGAGGGCGGTCCCGGTCAGGGCCCCTTCGATCC
This sequence comes from uncultured Pirellulaceae bacterium, assembly GCA_964443915.1. GTDB lineage: Bacteria > Planctomycetota > Planctomycetia > Pirellulales > Pirellulaceae > Anammoximicrobium. The sequence goes on along the minus strand of CAYUFW010000015.1, from coordinate 29,726 downwards.
GCCGAAACCGCCAGACGGATTTGGACCCGGCGCCCCGTTTGGCGGCACCGGCCAACCGTTGGGGCCTGGCCAAGGCATGATGCCAGGACCGCAGATGATACCAGGTCAAGGCATGATGCCAGGTCAAGGCATGATGCCCGGCCAAGGCATGATGCCCGGTCAAGGCATGATGCCGAGCCAAGGCATGATGCCCAGTCAGGGTATGATGCCCGGCCCAGGCATGATGCATGGCCCGCCTCGCTGGCCCCATGCGGACTGGGGGTCGCTCGAGAAGAACGATCCGGAGATGTACAAGTTGCTCAAGGCGGACTCCGATCTGGACCGGCAGAGCCAGGAACTGGCCATGCAGTATCGGCAGGCGCCCAAGGACCAGCAGGATGCGATCAAGCAGAAGCTCGAGCAGACGGTGACCGAGCATTTCGAGGCGCGTCAGCAGCGGCGGTTGCTGGAACTGAAACGGCTGGAAGAAGAACTGAAACGGCTCCGCGACTCGATTGACAAGCGCAAGGAAGCCCAGCCGCAGATCGTCAACCGCCGTGTATCCGAACTCTTGGGCGTGAAGGACGAGCCTCAGTTCTGATTTTGCAGGACGGATTGGCAATCCGTCTCACCTTGGTTGCGGCCAGCGGCCGCGTCACGAGATTTCTCAAACTGCGCCTCCGCGAAACGCCGGCTGTGTGCTGAACGCTCGCGGTGTGCGCCCTCCCTCTGTTTCAGGAGAAACGAACGATGCTTAGGTACGTTTTGAACGTGGACAAGCGGTGGCTGTGGCACGCGGTGCCCATCGCCGCCCTGGCCGCAAGCTTGCTGGCCATCTCGGCCGGGCGCAGCGCGGCCCAAGACGAAGAACGCGGCGGACCGCCCGCCATGCACGACGGCGGTGCTCCGCCGGACGAGGAATTCCGGCCGGCGCCTCCGCAGCTTGCTCGCCAACGCCACCAAGATCGGCGGTTTGGACCTTGGGGACGCGAGGGCGATTGGGATCAAGCCGATCCGGCGCAGGGTCCGCAGGCTGGACCGCCGTGGATGCCGCCTCATGCCTCACGCGGGCCGAGAGGTCCGATGAGCTGGGACGAACCGCCGCCCGGTCCGCAAGCCGGACCGCCCTGGATGCCGCCACAAGGTTTTGAAGGCCGAGCCTTCGCCCCACACCGCGGACCGGAAGGTCGCATGGGACCGCCGCCGTGGGCGGTGGGACAACCGATGAATGGGCCACGCGGACCGTGGTGCCCGCCGGGTCCTTGGATGCCGCCTCATGCCTCACGCGGGCCGAGAGGTCCGATGAATTGGGACGGACCGCCACTCGTTCCGCAGGCGGGACCGCCCTGGATGCCGCCACAAAGTTTTGATGGCCGAGCCTTCCCACCTCGCCGCGGACCGCACGGCCGCATGGGACCGCCGCCGGGCGCGCCGGGACCCCAGATGGATCAGCCGCGCGGACCTTGGAGCCCGCAGGACCAGTGGATGCCTCCTGGTGCGCCGCGTGGACCCGGCGGGCCGATGGCCTGGGACGGACCGGCACCCGGTCCGCAGGCCGGACCGCCGGAGATGCCGCCACTAGGTTCTGAGGGACCAGCCTTCGCCCCTCGCCGTAAACATGCACCGGAAGGTTGCATGGGACCGCCGCCGGGCCGGCCGGGACCACAGATGGATCAGCCGCGCGGACCTTGGGGCCCGCAGGATCAGTGGATGCCTCCTGGCGCGCCCTGCGGACCGGAAGGCAATCACGGTCGGGACGTTCCGCCGCCGGTCCTGCAGGCGAAACCCAAGCTCCCGCCGATTGGTGTTCCGCCGGGGCCCGGCGCCGATCCACGGGGGCCACAAGATCGCAAGGGGCCGCCGGCGCGAGTCATGGCCAAACCGAAAGTCGGGCCGGTTCGCGGCCCCGAAGGACCAGGCATCGACCAGCCACGGAGGCCCGAAGGTCGCGAGGGACCTCCCGCGGGACCGGAGGCCGGCGGTCCGCCTCGCGCTGGAAGTCCAAAGGCGAAACTGAAACTGAAACCGAAACCGGCCCGTCCTTCGTGACCGAAGCGACGAGTAACGGGAAGCCGACGGTGAGCCGCGGAAGCCCCGGCGAACGGTGGGCGTGAGCCCACCGGTTCCGCTTGACGGCGGGGCGGATTACGGGATTCGTCGGGGAGCCGGCGACCGGTGGGCGTGAGCCACCGGTTCTTCCCGGAGTTGGCCTGCTGGCATCGGAGAAACCGGTGGGCTAACGTCCACCGTTCGCCAAAGGAAGAGTCGCAACGTCGGTCACATGGTGCCGCGTTTCGCAGATTCAAAAGTAAGTCAGGCGTGCCCGCCCAAGACAACAGCGGGAAACGGTCTCTAGACCCAAGAAAGGAATGAGGATGAAACGGACGAAATTGCAGACGGTTGTTTCGGCGGGTATCGCGGTGTTCTTGGTCGGCGTCCTGGTCGTCATGGCACAACCGCCCGGCCGCGAGCGGGCGCCTGACGCGTCTCAACCAAGCCGCGGCGGACCGGGGCCGCAAATGCCACCCGGAGCGTTTGGCCCCATGAGGGCTCCCGTCATGACGGCACTGGACGCCAACGGCGATGGTGAACTCTCGGCCGAGGAGATCGCCGGGGCGCCGCAGGCATTGAGCAAGCTCGACAAGAACAGCGACGGAAAGCTGGGGCCGGAGGAAGTCGCGCCGCAGTTCGGCGGCCGAGGCGGTCCGGGCGGCTCCTTTCCCGGCCGCGGTCCAGGCTTTGGCGGTCCCGGTGCGTTCGGCGGCCCCGGTGGTCCTCCGGGACGCGGCCCTGGCCCCGGCGGTCCCGGTGATTTCGGCGGGCCGGCCCCGTCGGGTCGCGGACAGTCGAGTCCGTTTTCCGTCACGACGCAACCCAAGGACGACGCCGAGCGAACGATGCTGCAGGCCATCGAAGACATCACGCGAGAGCAAGGACGCAGGATGAACGTGCCCACGGCCGATGGCCGGCTGCTGCGCACGCTGGCCGAGGCCATCGACGCCAAGACCGTCGTCGAATTCGGCACGTCCAACGGCATCTCTGCGATTTGGCTTTCGCTGGCCTTGAAGAAGACCGGCGGCAAGCTGATCACGTACGAGATCGATCCCAACACCGCCGCGCAGGCCCGCGAGAATCTCACTCGGGCCGGCGTCGCAGAGATCGTCACGGTGGTGGAAGGCGATGGACACGAGAAGGCGAAGGAATTAAAGGGACCGATCGACCTGGTCTTCATCGACGCCGACAAGGAGGGCTACCTGGACTACTACCAGAAGACGTTCCCGCTGGTCCGTCCCGGCGGCGTGATCTGCGCCCACAACATGAATCCCCGCATGGCCAACGCCGATTTCGCCAAGGCCATCACCACCAGCCCCGACGTGGAGACGTTCCTCTATATGGACGGCGGCGGCATGAGCGTGAGCCTGAAGAAGCGATAGCCCGTGCGGCCGAGCGAACAAGCCCGGTTTCTCCGAATAGCCGGGCTTCGGGAGCGGCACGCACGCCCAAGACCGACAACCAGGTGCAAGACGGTGGCTGGCCGGGGCTCACGCAGACAAAGCTCATGGCACGACTACGTTTCACTTGACAACGGCGGCATCAATAGCTAACTTCAATCGCTAACTTCAAGTTAAAATTGAACTTCGTGGGTCCTGTCTTGGAGAGCTGAGTGAAAAGCGTTTCCTTGCTTGAATTTCGGCAGAAAGCACAGTCCGTGCTGAGCTACGTTCAGCAGGGTCAAGGAGTCATCTTGACCTGCCGCGGCAAACCCGTGGCGCGGCTGGAGCCGGTAGCAAAGCGCCCGGCCAGCCACGATGACCCCTTCTATTCGTTGGACGAACTCGCCGATCCCGATGGGAAATCGTTGACCAACGACGAGATCGATCGGGTGGTCTATGGCTCGTGAGGTCTTCGTGGACACGAGTGGCTTCTATGCCCTGCTTGTCAAGCGGGACGACAAGCATGCGGAGGCGTCCAGCTTGCTCCAAGCTGCTGCCCAAGAGCAGCGCGGGTTCGTCACGACCGACTACGTGTTGGATGAAACGGCAACCTTGCTCCGAGCCCGCGATTGCGGCTGCCTACTCTCCGGCTTTTTCGACGTCGTGTTCACATCCACCGCGTGCCGCGTCGAATGGACGGATGCGGAACGTTTCCATGCCGTGAAGGACCAATTCCTGAAACATGGCGATCAGCACTGGTCCTTCACCGACTGCCTGAGCTTTCGGGTCATGAAAGAGCTGCGTCTGCGAGAGGCGCTCACCAAAGACTCGCACTTCGAGCAGGCAGGATTCGTCGTTCTGCTCAAGTAGCAGGTCGCGGCAGAAAAGGCGGCGGGACGGACAAGCAGGCGTTCACAACCGCGACGGGCTGACGGAGTTGGACACAAAGCCCCTTACGCAGCGTCCACGGAGGGTGTAAACTGGCGACCCAGAAATGCCCGTTGATCTGACGAGACAGTCCAGACCATGATTGGAGACCGAACCATGCGACAGCGAGTTGATGCCAATTTGAGAGCACGGAGTTTACGTCTGGTTCAGTGTCTCATCTGCGCCATCACCCTGGCGTCGGCCGCAGGCACGTCCGGGGCCGAGACCGCCTCGACGAGGGTCAAGAACGTCATCCTGATGGTCGCCGACGGAGGCGGCTTTAACGTCTGGAACGCCGCCAGCATGTATCAGGGACGATGGGACGCTGCGGCAGGCAAGAGCACGCAGGTCTACGACGGCCCCGGCTGGGTGAAATGTGCGTGCAGCACGTATCCGCTGAACAGGTCGACAGAGCCGACGGGTTCTGGCGCTCAAGACAAGAATCTCGTCTATGACCCCGCCGAGGCTTGGGAACGCGGGAAGGAGAAACCGTACGCCTGGCTGATGGAGACCTACACCGATTCCGCGGCCGCGGCCACGGCCTTGTCGACGGGAACGAAGACGTACAACAACGCCATCAACTGGAGCGATCAGAAACAGCCGCTGCAGCCCACGATGTCCGAAGCGGCTAAATCAGCAGGCAAGTCGGCGGGAGTGGTTACGTCGGTCCAGTGGTCCCACGCGACTCCGGCGGGCTTGAGCAACGCGCACAACGTGGACCGCGACAACTATGTGGAGATTGCCAACGCGATCCTCGCCGGCGGGGTCATGGATGTCGTGATGGGTTGCGGAAACCCGGACTTCGACAACAACGGTCAGGCCGTGAAGAAGAAAACCAAGGAATTCAAGTACGTCGGCGGTCCCGAAACGTGGAAGGCGATCGAGGCGGCGCGGGCCGCGGCGGACGGCACGTACCAGGGTTTCCGGCCGGTTTCCACCAAGGCCGAGTTCGAGTCCCTCACGTCCGGCCCCACGCCGCGCCGCGTGGTCGGGACAGCCCAAGTGGCGACGACACTGCAGCAAGCGCGGCAAGCCCCGAAGACCAAGGATGCGGACGCGGATACGCCGCCTAACGCCAACGTGCCGAGCCTGGCCACGATGGTGCGCGGGGCGCTGAACGTCCTGGACGACAATCCGCAGGGGTTCTTTCTGCTTGTCGAGGGCGGGGCCGTGGACTGGGCGGCCCATAACAACGACGCCCGCCGTTTGATCCAAGAGCAGACGGACTTCGTCGCTGCCGTCGAGGCGGTCGTGGCCTGGGTCGATGCGCACAGCAACTGGGATGAGACGCTGCTGGTCCTGACCGCGGACCACGAGACGGGTCTGCTCTGGGGCCCGGATTCCGACAAGGTCCCGTTCGAGCCCATTGTGAATCAAGGTCCCCATCGGATTCCGAAAGTGCGATTCAACTCGAAGAGCCACACGAACAGCCTGGTCCCCGTTCATGCCAAGGGCGCACGCAGCCAGTCGCTGGCTCGCTTGGTGCTCGGCGCTGATCCGGTCCGTGGCCCCTACGTGGACAACACGGGCGTGGCACAGCTGCTCTTGAACGCCGTGGCCGACAAGCCGCTCGGCGCCGCGGCCTCCAGGTAGCGGCCCCCAGGTAACTGTGAACGCTTCTCCGCCCGACACGGCGCAGCCCCCGCGCCGCCGGTTCCGGTACAGCTTGCGGACGCTGCTGCTGGTGATGGCCGCGGTCAGCATCGTCATGGGCTGGTTCACGGCCCGGATGAAAGAGGCCCGGCGGCAGCAGGCGGCGGTGGCGACGATCGTGAGCCTGAGCGGACTGGTCATCTACGACGATCAGCCGGACGATCTGGCGGACGCTCCGACACCCTCGCGTGTGCCCCGCTGGCTGCGGAATCGGCTGGGCGACGACTTCTTCCGCACGGCGGTCCACGTGGTGGCCTTCAACGATGCCACGATGGAGGCGGTGCCGGAACTGCCCGAGATCCGCCGGCTGGATTTCGTGGGCAGCCCGGCCACCGATGCGGGGCTCGCGTACGCAAGCGGCCTGTCGAGACTGGAGGAGCTGAACCTCTCGGACACGCACATCACGGACGCCGGCCTGAAACACCTCACGGGCCTGACGCGGCTTCGGCGCCTCTGTCTGCGCGGCACCAGCGTTACGGACGAGGGCGTCCGGCGGCTCCAGCAAGCACTCCCCCACTGCGAGATCGAACGGTAGCGGGGGGAACCACGCGTGACGAGCGGGCTCGCCCTTGACAGAGGCGGCGGCAGGGAAGACGATTTCAGCGTATTCGAGGAACACACCCGATCGGACTGACCACCCATGAAAATCACGCAGATTGAAACGCTTGTTTGTCACGCCCGGATGCGGAACTGGGTGTTTGTCAAGGTGCTGACGGACCAGCCGGGTTTGTTCGGCTGGGGCGAGGCGACGCTGGAGTGGCACACGCGGGCGGTGGTGGGCGCGGTGCAGGATCTGGCCGAACTGGTCGTGGGCGAGGATCCCCGGCGGATCGAGCACCTGTGGCAGATGATGTACCGCCAGCACTTCTGGCACGGACACGGGATCGTGCGGGCGACGGCGATCGCGGGAATCGATCTGGCGCTGTGGGACATCGCCGGCAAGCTCGCGGGGATGCCGTGTTCGCAACTGTGGGGCGGTCCCGTGCGCGACTACGTCCGCACCTATTGCCATCTGGGCGGCGGGCGGATGGAGGACTTCTACGGGACGTCGGTGGAGGACGCCCGCAAGTTCGGAGACTTGGCACGGCAAGCGGTCGAGGACGGCTTTACGGCGTTCAAGGCCATGGCCGTGCCGCCGACGATGCCCATCGAGGGTCTGCGCCCGATCCGGCTGGCCGAAGCGGCCGTCCAATCGATGCGCGAAGCTGCGGGCGACGGCATCGACATCATGGTCGACTGCCACGCGCGCCCGTCGCCGGCAATGGGACTGAAGTTCGGTCAGGCCCTGGACCCGTACGGGCTGTACTTCTTCGAGGAGCCGTGCTGGCCGGAGAGCATCGAAGGGCTGGTGATGATCAACCAGGCGATCACGACGCCCGTGGCCACGGGCGAACGGATCACGGAGTTGTCCTATTTTCGGCAGCTGTTCGCCCAACGCGGCTGCGAGATCTGCCAGCTGGACATCACGCATTGCGGCGGCCTGACCGCGGCACGCCGCGTCGCGGCCTTGGCCGACGCGCACCGGATCGCGCTGGCGCCGCACAATCCCCAAGGTCCCGTCAGCACGGCGGCGTCGCTAGAGTTCGGTTTCTCGCAACCCAACTATGTCATCTGCGAAACCGTTCACGGCGACGTGCCCTGGCGAGCGGACGTCGTGGATGAGGGGTTCGTCGTCGAGCCGAAAGGCCGCATCGTGCGTCCCAACGCGCGCCCCGGCTTGGGCATCTCGATCAACGAAGACGAAGTCCGGAAACACCCGTTCCAGCAGGAACTGCTGCAGCGAGTGTTCTACCCAGACGGCAGCGTCGGGGACTGGTGACGGGGGAGAGGCGAAAGAGGAAAAAGTGGAAGAGTGAAAGAGTTGAAAGGTTGAAAAGTAGGAAGAGCGGGCCGCATTTGTCTCATTCGTCCCATCAGTCCCATTCGTCCCATCCGTCGTCAATCGGCCCGCTCGCAGGAGGCCCCAACCATGACCAAACCCTTAGCCGGTGTTCTGCCGATTGTCCACACGCCTTTCCTGGCCGACGATTCGATCGACACCGCGAGTCTACGGCGGGAGATCGATTGGGCGCTGGGTGGGGGCGCGGAAGGTCTGTGTACCGGGATGGTCTCCGAACTGCTGCGGTTGACTTCTCGCGAGCGGTTGGAGTTGACAACCGCCATCGCCGAGATCAACGCGGGGCGCGGTGTAGTCGTCGCCGGGGTGGGAGCGGAAAGCACGAAGCAGGCGTTGGAGTACGCTCGAGCGGCACAGGCAGCTGGCTGTGACGCGCTGATGGCCATTCCGCCCGTCTCGACGGCGCTGCCGGGCGATCAGCTGCTGGAGTACTTTGCCACGCTGGCGGAATCCGTGGACCTGCCGTTGATTGTCCAGGACGCATCGGGCTACGTCGGCCGTCCGATTCCGCTGGCGGTTTGTGGGCAGTTGCTCGACCGTTTCGGGGCCGAGAAGATCCTGTTCAAGCCGGAAGCGAACCCGACGGGGCCGCGGCTGACGGCGTTGCGGCACGCCAGTGGCGGTCGAGCGCGGATTTTCGACGGTTCCGGCGGCCTTGCCCTGGTGGACTGCTATCGCCGAGGCATTGTCGGCACGATGCCCGGCATGGAGTTTCTGCCCGGAGTGGTCGCGCTGTGGAACGCGCTGCAGCGCCGCGACGAGCGGGCCATCTATCGGCTGTATCTTCCGATTTGCGCGCTGGTCAGCCTGCAATTGCAGGCCGGTCTGGACGGCTTTCTGGCGGTCGAGAAGTACATCCTGGCCAAGCTCGGCCTGTTCGCCAGCGATGCGCGCCGCAAGCCGTTCGCGTGGGAGTTGGATGAAGAAACGAGGCTGGAACTGGAACGCTTGCTGGAACAACTCGACGCAGCGTTGGCTGAGGTATCTTGAGCCCACAGGGATTGGGACTTGGACTCGCAAGTGCGTCGAGGACGACGCTGGCCGAAAGCGCCAGCGAGAGGGGGGTTCAGATGGTCGAGGTTTCGTTGGAATGCGATCTGTCCGGTCTGACGGTGGCGTTGGTCGAGGCACACGGGGTTCAAATCGCTGCCGCTTCGGACGAATTGCGGCAGCGGTGTGATCGGGCCGCACAGGCGGCGGTGAGCGGGGGCTCGGCGGGCGGCGACGCGCGGCGAGTTGCTATCCGTAACCTGTTGCGCAGCGGCGGCTTCAGGCCGGCGGGCCGGAACAAGCCGGCGCAGGAATACCTGCTGAGAACGGCTGCCGAAGAAGGCACGTTGCCGGCCATCTGCAACGCGGTCGACTTGATCAACCTCGTCTCCCTGCAGTCGGGTTTGCCCATCTCGCTCGTGTCGATCGACCGGATTGGGCCACGGATTTCCCTGCGCGTCGGCACCACCGGTGAGAAGTACGTCTTCAACCGGACCGGGCAAGAGTTGGATGTCGAAGGATTGTTGTGCGTTTGCGCCGGCGGGCCAAGTGGTTCCGAACCGGTGGGGTCTCCCGTAAAGGACTCGATGCGGGCCAAAGTTACGGGGGAGGACCACCATCTGCTCGGCTGTTTGTACGCCTCGGCACAGGCCATCTCGGCGGAGGAATTGCGACGCTGGGCTGACGAGTTGGGGGACGGGTTGCAGCGGTTTTGCGGGGCAGGTCAGGTCGAGGTCACGATTCTGCCTTGAGGGAGCAGACAGAAGCCCGGCTTTTGGAAATGCTGGGCTTCCGCAGTCGCCCGCCGGTGTCGTATCTCTTTGCCGCGTACGAACGCGGAAAGTCCTGTCTGAACGCGTCCTGGCTCCGGTTTCTCGCCGTTCGCCATCGGGCGGGGGTGGACAGGTCAAGAAACTCGTCCTACGCATTACATGGGCAAGAGTTTGCGCGTTCTGGAGCGGGAACTCCGTCGCATTGCGGAGCGTCCTATATTCGGCTCAGTCCGGACATCGGGAACGATTGATGCGGCCGCCCGCTCGGATGTGACGGGGGGCCGGAAGCCTGGCTTATTGGAGAAGCCGGTATTCTTTTCGCCGGAAACGTTGCGAGCGGGCCCATGACTGGCCAGTTTCTTGCGTTCCCGGCCAACTTTTTGACGGCATTTGCAAACTGCATTAGTATACTGGAAGCTTGGTCTACATCGGGAGTTGCGTCCAGGCTGCTCCTGGTGACCGTGTGAAATCGCGGTTCACCTGTTATCGAGGTATGCGCGTATGCCAGCATCTGCGTTCCCTACCCCGTCCCGCGGAAGAAACCAAAAGACTCGCCGTCGCCGTCGTGTGCGGTGCCGTGATCGTCGAAGGCAATTGGGCTTCGAGGCGCTGGAATCGCGCCGCGTCTTGGCCTCGATTGCCGGACAAATGGTGTACGACTTGGACGGCGATGGGGCTTTGGAGGCGTACGAGCCGGGGCTCCCGGACTGGGAGATCTACATCGACGCGAACAACAACGAGCAGTGGGACGACGGCGAAACCAAGGTGCCGACGGACGCCAACGGCGAGTACCAGCTGGACGATTTGGCTCCCGGCTTCTACACCCTGCGCAGAGTCCCGCAAGCCGGCTGGCAGCAGACTTTTCCGGGCGGCGTCGGCAAGCACACGATCAATATCCGCAACGCCACGCAAGAGATCGTGGGGATCAACTTTGCCGAGCAACGGCTGTTCACTCCCTTCACGGCCGGCAACGTCCTGGTCACTCGCAGCAGCTTTGTGGACAACGATTTGCTGCTGGAATACACGCCCGACGGGCAACTGGTCCAGGCCTTGGTTATCCCCGGCACGAGCGACACCAGCCGGCTGATTGCCAAGGACCTCGTGCTGGACGGGCTAGGGCAGCTGCAGATCTTCAACGGCTACGACGACGTGCGGCTGACCACGTTCAATCCCATCACGGCGACCTTCACCGACACGTTGGTCGAGGGGTGGGACATGGGCCAGACGTTTGACCAGTGGGGAGACATCGCGGCCTTCGGTAACTACGTCTTTGCCAACGAGCAAATCGCGGACGGCGGCATGGCCAACGGAGTCATCCGCTTCGACGCGCGCGATCTGAGCTTCCAGCGGTTTTCCGACGGCTTCGGGTTGCCGACGGACCTGACCGTGGGGCTGGACGGTCTGCTGTATACGTTGAACGCCACGGTCAACAACACCACGATTCTGGTACACAACCCGGAGACGATGGCGTTGGTGCGCGCATTCAACGTCGATCAGCGACTGCAGTCGATCGCCGTCGATGAAGACGGCAATTTGTACGCCGTCACGGATACGGGGCTGAAGCACTACACGGCGGACGGAGTGCTGGTGAAAAGCGAGCCGGCCGTCAATGGCCTGGACATCGCGATCAGCCACGATCACAAGCTTGTCGTCACGACCGACATGCGGGTCACGCTGCTGGACACGGACTTTGCCAATCCGAGTTCCTTCCTGTTGCCGGGCAGCGTGGCGGAAAACTTTCTCTCGTTCGCGGCGTTCGTCCAAGATCCGCCGGGCGACGTTCCGGACGGCGGCGGGATCAATTACGGCGTCCTGCATCCCGGCAACATCCTGGTCACGAATTCACCGCAGACGGGCGGCCCGGCCAAGCTGTTCGAGTACACGTCGTTCGGCCAGTTGGTGCGGGAGCACGATCTGCCGGTGCATGAACTGGGCGGCGCCCGCGATCTGGTGACCGACGCCCTGGGCAACGTGCAGATCTACAACGGCACGTTCGCGCCGCGGCTGACAACGTACGAGTCCCAGGCTGCGGGTTTCATGCCGGAGGAAGTCCAGTTCGCCGGCTGGAGCACGGCTGACGTCTCGACCGGGGGCGGCATGGCCTCGTACCGGAACTACGTCTATGCGACGGACGCCAAGACGCAATCTGAGACGTTGGCCGAAGCCGGCATCGTGCGCTATAACCTGGCGACGGAGACGTTCGAGCGGTTCCGCAGCGAGCACGGCGACATCGTCGATTTGAACGTGGGCCTGGACGGACTGTTGTACACGCTGGGGCCGGCGCGGGAGTGGTCGGGATCTCCGACGAGCTACATGACGCTGGCGAGCAACGTCAGCGGCAATTTGGCAAGCCTGTCTGACGACGACGGCGACGAACTCACTCTTCGGCCTTACACGTCGTTTTACGGGTTCGAGATCACCACGAGGTTCGACAGCGTCCCGAACATCCCCTTGACGGCGGTCGTCCGGGGGTGGTACGAGGGGCTGCCGGACCACAACGTCACGCTGCAGATTCTGAATGTCAGCAGCGGCCGCTGGGAGAACGTCACCGGGGCTCTGCAGGACTTTCCCGCCGCCACGGGCGAGCAAACGTACGTCTTTGCCCTGCCCCGCGATCTTGCCGACTTCATCGCCGGGGGCAACCACGGCGCGTTGAATCTGCGGATCGCCGATTCGCGGCCCGGCGCCGCGACGCACCGCATGCACCTGGACCAGGTGATCTTGCAGGGCGGGACGGTCGTCCGCCAATACAACCCGGTGAAGATCGATCCGGTGACGAATACGCTGGAGCTGCTGAAGACGCTGACCTTGCCCGGCAGTCATCGCGCGATCGCGGTGGACGCCAACGGCGACATCTTCGCCGCGGGGCCGGAGATTCACCGTTATACCAAGGACGCCGTGCCCGTGGGCGCGCCGCTGGAGGTCGGGAAGATCGGCGAGTTGTGCGACATCGACTTGGACGCGGACGGGCGCTTGCTGGCGGCCGCCAGCGACGGGCATGTCCTGGTGACGGACCGGAAGTTCACCAGCCTGGTCACGTTCATGACGCGGCCCTCGGACGGCATGAACTTCGCCGCCTTCGTGTCGCCGGACCGCCCGCTGCCGAAGGCACGCTGGGACAGCTTCACCGTCGAACAGGCAAGTGCGGACAACGCCCTGGACGTCCTGGTCAACGACATCGTCTCGCCGCTGGGCGTGCCGTCCATCACCGGCGTCGGGACGCCGTCGCAGGGTGGCTCGGTGTCGGTGGCCGGAACCTCGCAGTTGAGCTATTCGCCGGCGCAGAACCCCGATTTCGTGGGCGTGGAGACGTTCACCTACACGCTCGGCGATGGCCTGGGCGGCACGGATCAAGCCGCGGTCCAAGTGACGGTGGAGGGAAGCGGCAACTACTTCGTGTTCGACGATCGCTACGCCGTGGCCGAGGACGACCTCTTGCCGTTGACCGTGCCGGTCGCCGCCGGAGTGCTGGCCAACGACGGCCGGCCCGATATTTTCCCCGTGCTGACGCCGGGGAACTTCCTGGTGGCTCATTCGCAGACGGGCAGCAATGCGATCTCGCTGCTGCAGGAGTACACCCGCAACGGCGACTTGGTCCGCAGCGTGGCACTGCCCAGCTTTACCGGCGCCAGCGCCGACGTGCGCGACCTGGTCGTGGACCGCCAGGGCAACGTGCAGATCTACAACGGGACGCTGCAGCCGCGGTTGTCGACCTACGATCCGGTTGCGGAGACGCTGACGCAGAAGACGTTTGACAAGTGGAATACGGCGGAAGAGAAGATCGGCGGCGGGTTGGCGGCGTGGCGGAATTTCGTCTTTGCCACGGACCAGTTGCTCTCCGGCGAGAACCCGCTGAGCGACGCGGGCATCATCCGCTTCGATATTGAGGCCGGTACGGCCCAGCGGTTCGTCGACGACGGCAACTTCATCGACGTGACCGTCAGCCCGGACGGCCGGTTATATGCCTTGGGGCCGGGCGGCGCCGCGGCCTCGCGGTTCATCCGCGTCTACGATCCGGTCTCGATGGTCCGCCTCGGGCAGATTACCGGTCTGCCGGGGGATCTGCGCGCGATTACGGTCGCCGCCAACGGCGACATCTTCGGCGTGCGCAACTCGCCCAACGTCGCGCTCAATCCGTACGTGTACCGCTACAACAGCAGCGGTGTCCTGATCGGGCAATATCGCGTGCAGGCGTCGCCGGGCGTCTTGCTGCCCAACGCCGAGGCCGACTTCGGCGACATCGACCTCAGCGAGGACGGCCGCACGCTGTTGATCGCCAATGTGAACCTGAGCAGCTCGACCACCGCGGGAGACGGAGACGTCGTGGTGTTCGATCTGCCCACGCAGACCTCGTACATCCTGCAGGCGCCGGACGAGAGCAGCGACATGAAGTTCGCCGCCTGGGTGCAGGCCCCGGTGGCCACCGTCAGCGGTCCGCTGATCGTCCGTTCGTCCACCCAGCCGGCGCACGGCGTGTTGGACTGCAACCCCGCCGATACGACGCTCGACGGCGTCCGGCTCGACGGTTCCTTCTGCTACGTGCCGGACCCGGACTTCTCCGGCACCGACACCTTCTCCTATGTCGTCAGCGATGCGGACGGCAAGCTGCGGGAAGGATTTGTGACGCTGACCGTCACCGCGGTGAACGATCCTCCGGAGTTGACGCCTGCGGCGCCGGGCCGAACCTCGGACGAAGACGCGGTGCTGACGGTGACGCTCACGGCGCTCATCAACGGCGGGGCGGGCACCACCGCGATCGCCGACGCGGACCCTTACGATCCGTTGGGCGGCATCGCCGTGACCGGGCTGACCGGTCCCGGCGTGTGGTCGTTCTCCCTGGACGGCGTCCGCTTTGTGGACATTGGCGCGGTCAGCCCCACCGACGCCCTGCTGCTGCCCCACTCGGCCGACATCCGGTTCACGCCCTATGGCGGCAGCGGCGGAGCCGCGACCTTCACCTACGCCGCTTGGGACCAGACGCTGGGCACCGTGGGGACCAGGACGGCCGTAACCTACACGGCCTGTAGGGCGGGAGGCGATCCCGACCCCGACACGGGCTTGTGCATCGACGACAATCCGCCGGAGGACTTCGCGTACGGCGCCTTCAGCCAGGACGACGACGAGATGTTGGTCACGGACGCGTTGACGGTGACCCTGATGGATTTCAACGACGCGCCGGTCCTGATCCCGGTCAACCCGCAGATGGGAACGACGGACGAGAGCACGCCGCGGGCAGCGGCCGTCAACAGCTTCGTGACGGGCGTGTCCGATCCGGACGGCAGCAGCGTGCTGCAGGGAATCGTAGTGGTGGGGGCGTCCGGATTGGGGCTCTGGGAGTACTCGCTGGGCGGCGGCGTGTATTTTCGGCTGTTGCCGGTCCATCCGGCGCAAGCCCTGGTGCTGGCTCCCGACAGCCTCTTGCGCTATACCCCCGATGATCTGAACGGAGAAGTCGCCACCGTCACCTACCGGGCCTGGGACGCGACGGATGGGGCCTCGGTGGGAGACCGCGTCGATGCCAGCGCGTTCGGCGGTGCGACCGCCTACAGTGCGGCCACCGATACCGGCTGGATCGATGTCACCGACATCAACGATGCGCCGGTGCTGGTGCCGCAGGCGCCGGCGATCGGCACGACCGACGTCGTCACGCCGTTGAAGACCGTCTTGAATCAGTTTGTCGACGGGATCACCGACATCGACCGCAACGCCGTGATCGGCGGCACCGCGATTGCGGGCGTGACGGGGCAGGGAACCTGGTCGTACTCGCTGAACGGAACCACCTTCGTGAACTTTCCGGCCGTGAGTGGTGCCTCGGCGCTGCTGCTGCGCGGCACCGACACGATCCGCTATACGCCGGCCGGCGGAGCGCCCGAGACGGCCACGATCACCTATCACGCCTGGGATGCATCGCAGGGCGTGCCCGGCGGCACCGCGGACGTGACGCTCAACGGCGGGGACACCGCGTTCAGCGTCGTCACCGACATGGCCTCGCTGACGGTCAAAGAAGTGAACGATCCGCCCGTCATCGGCGGCGTCGTCAGTCCGGTGGCGTACGTGGAAAACGATCCGCCCAAACCGATCCTGGCCGGCAGCACGGTCGTCGATCCGGATTCCGCCGACTTCGCCGGCGGCAGGCTGGAGGCGGCCATCATCGTCGGCGGCACGCCTCACGATCGGTTGCTGATCCGCGAAGGCAATGGGATCTCCTTGGCTGGCGACACGGTGCTCTACGACAGCGGCGGCCTGCGCATGATCGGCAGCTACACGATCGATGGCTGGGTCCTGACGGTGCACTTCACGAGCGCCGAGGCGACCCAGGCGGCGGTTCAAGCCTTGCTGCAAGCGCTCGCCTACGAGAACGTCTCCGAGAATCCCTCACCCGCCGAACGTCGCATCCAAGTTTCACTGACCGACGGGGACGGGGGCAACGACACGGGGACGGTGATGCAAACTGTCACGGTCCAACCCGTGAACGACGCCCCTATCGCCCTGGACGACGAGTACGGCACGTTTACCGGGCAGACGCTGACGGTCACCCAAGGCGACGGCGTCCTGGCCAACGACGTGGACCGCGAGGGGACGGCGCTCACCGCCGTGTTGGTCGAGACAACGCTCAACGGCGACCTGACCTTCCGCAGCGACGGGTCGTTCACGTACGTGCCGGGCACCTTGTTCTACGGCCGGGACGCGTTTTCGTACAAGGCGTCGGACGGCCAAGCCTTCTCGGCCGTCGTCCGCGTCGCGATCGACGTGCGGCTGCGGCCGACCAATCCGGCGCACCCCGCCGACGTGAACGCCGACGGCTACCTCTCGCCGCTGGACGCCGTGCTGATCGCCAACTATCTGCTGCGCAACGGCGAGGGTCCGTTGCCGGCGCTGTACGATCCGCCGCCGTTTGTGGACTACAACGGTGACGGTTCGGCGACACAAACGGACGTCGATCTGACGGCGGCGGATATCGACAACGGCGGCGCCCGCCCCGTGCCGCCGCCCGCTCTGGTGATCAACCAAACGCCGCCCTCGCCGGGGCCCGGACTCCTGGCCCGCGTGACGCTGAAGACGACCGACGCCGCGGGGGTGCCGATTTCGTCCATCAACGCCGGCCAGGCATTCTTCTTGGAAGCATGGGTAAGCGATCAGCGGATCACTCCCTTGGGCGTCGCTGCAGCGTACGTGGACGCCGGCTATCCGAGCAGCCTGGCCTCGGTCACCGGCCCGGTCGCCGCCGGCGCGGAATTCGCTCATTTCGCAACTGGGAAGACGTCGACCGCCGGTTTGATTGATGAAGCCGGGGCGGGGCGCACCACGAGCCTGCCGGACGGGCAGGAACACCTGCTGTGGCGCGTCCCGATGCTGGCCCAAGGGCGCGGAGCGGCGGTCTTCGCCGCTGATCCCGCCGACAACTTGCCCGCCGGGCAGTTCTTGCTGTTTGGGCTCGACGGGCCGCTGGACGGGTTCGTCAACGTCGAGTACCTGAGTGCGACGCTGCAGATCAAGGGACCACCGGCGGCGGAGGATGACAGCTACAGCGTCGTCGAGGACGGCGAGCTGACCGTGACCGTCGGCGAGGGCGTGTTGGCGAATGACGAGGACGAAGAAAACGACCCGCTGTTGGCAGTGCTGGCCGATCCTCCCAGTCATGGCACCCTGCAGTTCTCGCCAGCGGGCTCCTTCACCTACCAGCCGGCTCCGGACTTCTTCGGGACCGATCACTTCACGTATCGGGCGAACGACGGCTTCTTTGACTCGAATCTGGCGACCGTCACCCTGACGGTCACCGGTGTCAACGACGCCCCCGTCGCGGTGCCAGACAGCTACAGCGTGTTCCGCAATGAAACGCTGAGCGTATCGGCTGCCAACGGCGTGCTGGCCAACGATCAGGATGCGGACGACGATCCGCTGACGGTCCAACTGGTCCAGCCGCCGGTACACGGCACCTTGGACTTGCGGGCCGACGGTTCCTTCGACTATACGCCCGCGGCGGACTACGGCGGGCCGGACGGCTTCACGTACAAGGTGTCGGACGGCACGGTCGAGTCGAACACGGCGGCGGTCGCGTTGGAGGTGTTCTTCGGCTGGCAGAATCCGTTCCATCCGGTGGATATCAACGGCGACGGGTACGCCTCGCCCCTCGATGCCTTGTTGTCCTTCAACGACGTTGCCGGCCTGCCGGGCCACGTCCGCACACTGCCCGATCCGCCCGTGCCGCCCGACGTGGCGCCGCCCTTCCTGGATTTCAACGGCGATGGCTTGTCGTCGGACTTTGACGGGAAGAAGGTGCTGGCGGACTTGAATGCCGCCGGATCGCGCGATCTGGATTCCGAGTTGAAGCTGCCGCAGCCGGTCCCGCAGTTGGGCGACGATCCGCTGGTGCAGCTGCGGCTGGAGACGGTCAACGCTGCGGGCGAAGTGGTGTCGACCGTAAGCCAAGGGGAGACGTTCTTCCTGAACGTCTATGCCGCGGACTTGCGGCTGGGGGGCACGGGCGTCTTTTCCGCCTATCTCGACGTGCTTTACGACCAGGATGCCCTGGCCGCCGCCGGGGCGATCCAGTTCGGCGCCAGTTTTCCGAACGTCCGCGCCGGCAGCACGGCCACAGCGGGTCTGCTGGACGAAGCCGGCGCCGTGCGGACGGCCACGACCGACGGCGTCAGCGAACCGCTGCTGCTGCGGGTCGCCCTGACGGCTACGGCCGCCGGCGACGTCACGATTGTCGCCGATCCCGCCGACGTGCTGCCGGCCGGTCAGGTCACGCTGTACGGCATCGACGGCCCGATTCCTCCGGACAACATCGAATACGGATGGGTCCAGGTGACCGTCGTCCGCGTGGACAGCGACGGCGACGGCGTGACGGACTTCGAAGAAGACGGGGCGCCTCACGGCGGCGACGGCAACCAGGACGGAACCGCCGACCGGCTGCAGAGCAACGTCGCCTCCCTGCGCAGCTCGCCAAATGATCCGTATGTGACGATCGCGGCCGCGCCGCAGGTGACCTTGACCAACGTGACCGCCGTAGCGAATCCCGCGTCCGGCACGAGTCCGGCCGACGTAGCCTTCCCACTCGGTTTCTTCCGGTTTGACGTCAGCGGCGTGGCAGCGGGAGAGGCGACCACGGTCAGCACCTATCCGGCCGCCGGAACGGCAGTCAACACGTACTACTGTTACGGCGTCACCCCGGACAACGCCACGCCGCATTGGTACCCGTTCTTGTTGAGCGGCGGCACGGGCGCCACCGTCCTGGCCGATCGAATCGACCTGCGCCTGGTTGACGGGCAGCGCGGCGACGCGGATCCGGCGGCGCCGGTCTGACGCCGACGCCGTGGACGAACCCGCAAAATCGTCTCGACCTGAACGCCGACGGAGTCGTCACCGCCGCCGATCCGCTGGTCTTGATCAACGAGCTGAATACCACCGGCCCCCGCGTGTTGCCGTTGGTCCCGGCTGCAGGCGACGTGCTGCCGCCCTTCCGGGACACCAACTGGGATAATCGCCTGGAAGCCCTCGACGTGTTGAACATCATCAACTTCCTCAACGGCGCGACGGCCGGAGGCGAAGGCGAGTGGGCTGGGCAGTGGGATGGCGAGGTCGAACCTGAGTCGGACTCGGCGTCGCTCGATGCGGCCGCGGTGACGGCCTGGACAGACGCCCCCGCGCCGCAGCCGTTGTCCCCGGTTCCCAGCGAGCGTTCCCTGGCAGGCAGCGAGTCGGCCAGTCGCGGCACACCAGATACGACGGCCCACACCGTCGCGTCGGCGCGAGTCAACCGCGGACTGGACGCGCCGTTCGCTTCGCGGCCGCTCGATGTATCGCTCAGGCGATCCGATGATGCGCTGGATTTCGACCGGACTCTGGACGAGATCGTCCTGGATGTAGCCCAGACTTGGGGCACGGCCTAGGCCATTGGTCTGTCGGACGAATGCACGGCGTGCGGCTCGACAGAAGCCCAGCTCCTGCAAAGAGCCGGGCTTCTTGGGCTGCAAAGGCAAGCTGCATCAAGACTGGTTCCATTTGCGCCCGGCCAGTTGCGGCTGAAAGTCGTCTCGTCCCGCCAAGTGGGCGATCGCGGACATTGCCTTCAGGCACAGTTCTCCCAACACGCCGGCCTCCTGTTCGCGGCCGTAGTAGGCGCTCAGATCAATCGGCTCGCCGAATCGGACGCGGACGCGAGCCGGCGTCAGTAGCGGGCTGATGACACTGCCGCCGTAGGGCGCGCCTTCGATGAAGCACGGCAACAGGGGGACGCGCGCCTTGAGGGCCACCAGAACCGCGCCGGGACGTCCCGGCAACAGCAACTGGTCCGTCCGATTGATCCGGCCTTCCGGAAACATGCCGATCAACTCGCCCTCGCTCGCCGAGCGGATCGCCAGTTTGGTGGCAGCCGTGTCGATGCCCGCCCGGTTCGTCGGAATGGCGCGGGCGGCGCGCAGGAACCAGACCAGGGCCGGATGCTCGCAGTACTCCCGCGCCACCATCCAGCGCACGTACCGGTTGGCGACGATCTGGATGAAGAACGGATCGATGCTGCTGCGATGGTTACAGACGATCACCGCGCCCTGTCCCGCGGACAAGGGAAACGGGGGGACTTGGGCCCGCCAGAGTACGCGGGCCAACAGCAGCGTCACGAAGTAAATGAGCGAATGCCAAGAGTCGTACGGCGACCGCCGGCACCACCGCAACGCGTACACCGCAGCGGCACTTGCCAGGAGGAGGAAAAAACCAGTTGCCGCCAGATCGTGAGGCATAGGGGAGCATGGTCTGCCGGGTCGTTGCCGCCCGGCGTTTGCGGATCGGCCGGGCATTCGATTGAGGAGAACCTGAGCAAGGGCGCCGGGTCCGCTTTACTTGCCGACGCTCTTCTTGGCGTCGCGGTGATCTTTGCCCAGCGGTTTGAAGAAATCGATGACCTTTTCCTCCCAGATCCTTGGCGTCGAACGAGCATCGAACTGCTTGGGGATGAAGCGGAAGACCTCTTTGGCCTTGTCAGACTCCTGAGAGTCCGTGGGCCAAACCACGACCGAACCACCGTCCGGTGTGAGGCACTTCAACTCCGCCTTCAAATACAGCACCAGATACGGGGGATCGATCCCAGGTGTCATGACGATGTCCATCACGGCCTTGTTGCTCGACTCCACGACCATCAGATCGAGCATTTTTGCCGACGCTTGGAGCTTGCCGCGAATCGCCTGTGCGAGGAAGTCCAGGCCGCGTGCCATTTCTTTGGGAACGCTCTTCGGATCGCCCCCGAGCTTCACTTCCACGGCAAACTCGGTCAGCGCCGCAAAGAGTTCGGCCCTCGATTCTTTGGACAAAGCCGCAGGTTCGGTAGTCGGCGGGGCCTCCACCGCAGGCTTGGCGACCGGTGGGGGCGGCTCGGATTTCGGCGGCTTTGCCGCTGGTTCAGGCTTAGCGGCCTCTGGGGGAGCCAGACCAGGCGCCGGCGTTTCGGGCTGCGGAACGAATTCCTTCTCCTGCTTCGGAGGCGGGGCCGGGCCGAAACCCGTTGTCGGCGGCTGTTCCGCTCCCTGCGGAGGCTTCGTCCCGACCGTTCCTGGAATCCCCGCGGGTTTCGTCTGCTCGCCGGGCGCCGGCTCAGGCTCGGGCGCCGGCTCGGGTTTGGGGGCCGGCGCGACGGGCTCCGGCTGGAGCTGAGACGGGCCCGTCGCCTCAGGCGTCGCGACTTCGCCGGTCGTGCCGCCTCCGCTCCCTGGCTCGGCGGTCGGTCCAGGTACGGGGGACGGCGCAACTCCCGGGAACGGCGGCCGATACGTGACCTCAGCGTCCTTGGATGGGGCCGAGAACAGGATCAGCAGAATGATGACCAGCACCAGCAGCAGGCCGCCGCCGACACCGATGAGAATGGGCATGCCCACGGCCTGAAGGTTCTGCCGCAGAGTCTTGGGCTTCTGTTCCGCCGCGGGTTTCGCTTTCAGCCGCGACGAGGAAGAAGGCCCGCGCGCCGGAGCCAGCTTCAGATGGCTGTCGATGGCCCCCAGGGAGGAACCGCTTTGCCCCGGGCCCATCAGGTCGACCTGCTCCAAGGACGCCAGGGCGTCCTCGGTGGGCAGCCCTGCCAGCAGATCGGGTGTCGCCTGCGGACTGGCGCCCGGCGGCTCGGTCAGCGGCGGCAGCTCTTCGACCACGGTCGCCTGGGCCTCGCCCCCCGGAACCCGTTCGGAGCGCACCGCTCGGGGCTTGGGGCCCGCGGCTTCGAGCACCGGTGTGGACGTTTCCTCATCGTCGGCCAACGTCAAGTCGACGTCGTCGGAAGGCTTCCTCTTGACCGCAACCCCCGACTTGCCGGCCAGTGCCGTCCCACTGCCCTTTTTCTTTGCGGCGGCCGCCGCGGGCCGGTCGCGTGGTTCCGCGGCCTCCTCGTCGAGCGGGGCAAGTTCCAGTTCCGTCTCGCTCGTCGGCGACGACATGGCCAACGTGGGCTCGCGATGCTGCGACAGCAGTCTGAGAATCGAGGAATCACCCGTAATCTCCGAATGCTGCCGGCGCCAATCCTCGCCGCCGTGCTGGACCAGCCAGGCGGCCAACAGGGTGGCGACTTCGGTGGCACTCTGGAAACGATCGGCGGGGGCCTTGGCCATCATCTTGCCGATGATCGCCGTCAACTCGGGCGGGGCGTCGGCCCGTTCTTCCGCGATCGGTTTCGGCTGTTTGACTTGATGCGCCACCAATCGCTGGGCCACGCTGCCTTCGGGAAACGGTGGATGGCCGGTGAGCAGAAAGTAGGCCGTGCAGCCCAAGCTGTAGATGTCCGTCCGCGGATCGACGTTGTGACTGTTGAGCGCCTGTTCCGGAGAAAGATAATCCGCCGTTCCGAGCACCGTCTCGTTGTGGGCCGCGGTCAAGGACGCCGCTCCGCTGTCGTCGTGGAAACGGGCCAAGCCCAGGTCCAGGATTTTGACGATGCCCTTCTTGTCGATCAGCAGGTTGGCCGGTTTGATGTCGCGGTGGATCAGGCCGTTTTCGTGGGCATGGGCCAGGCCATTGGCCGTTTGACGGATGATCTCGGCGGCCTTGACGTAATCGAGCACGCCGGTGTCCTGGACCATGGCCTGGGCGTCCTGACCCTCGACGAATTCCATCACCAGGTAATGGATCTCTTTGTTGTCCTTGACCTCCTTGCTGACGTCGTAAGCCCGCACGATGTTCTGATGATCCAACGACGCCACAGCCTGGGCTTCGACGTAGAACCGTTCCAGGACGGACGAGTGCTTGTCGATCTGGTTTTGGGGCAGGACCTTGATCGCGCACTGCCGCCGCATCATCTCGTGCTGGGCCAGAAAGACGGCGCCCATTCCGCCTTTGCCCAAGGGCCGGAGCAGCCGGTACGAGCCGAGGAAAAACCCTTTGTGCTTCCCTTGGAGCAACTTTTCCGTCTGCCATTGGGTGAGCACACCGCGATCGACCAGCGCCGCCGCCACGGCGTGGGGGTCCTCCAAATTCAGCCCCGCCGCATCCAGCTCTTGCTGCAATTGCGACAGCCTCGTCTCGGAGACGAGCCCGCTTCGCTGGACACGGTCAAGAAATGCGGCAACAAGCTTGGTCGACATGAACGTGAAGCTCAGAACCGCTACGATGGGATCAAACGGCAACGTCGTGATTGTAGCACTTCGGACACGGCCGTCGTATAGCCTCTGCTCACCTATTGTCTATTTTGGGCGAAAACTATTGTAAGGCAAGAGAATTGAGCGAAAAGCCAGCCCGTCGCATTTCCTTGGATTTCCCGCGGTTACGGCAAAATCGCCCGAAAGGACGGTCTTTTCCGCCCGTCCGCTCAGCCCCCCGGGGGCTCTCGTCCGCCTTCTCGACCGGTTTGCATCACGAACACCGCTGGTCCACAATACTCCGATATTTTGACAAGCTTTGACGGCGACAACGGACCTTCGCCGAAAAAAAGAGGCAATCATGAGCCCAAGAGCATGGACCGCGACACTGATCCTGCCCGGACTGCTGACGCACGGGGCGGCAGAGTGCGGCGAGCCGGCGGGGGCGTCTCAGGACGAGTTGGAACGGGGTTTTTCCACGCCGCCGAACGAGGCCAAGCCCCGGAATCAAATGGTGGGACTACAAATCGGGCAACCGCGCGTGGTGGGGATGGCCCTCGACCAATCGCGGCTGCACGCCGGCCGCAACGAGATTCTGGTGCATGCCGCCAACGCCGGGGACGGCCCCAATCCGGCTGGACTCGTGGGCGGACTTCTCATCACACTGGACAACGGGGGACGCGTCGAACGCAAGACGGAGCCGGCGTCCTGGAAATCGAGCGCCGACGGAGAGCGTTGGACCGACGCCAGCCTGATCGGACCTCTGGGGTGTGCCCCCTGGGGGCCGCTCGTGGACGCATCAGCGGCGAAGGCCAGCCTCGCCTGGATCCATCGCTGCTGCCGGGGTGCGGACGTCTATTTCCTCGCGAATTCCCTTCCCCGGCCGGTCGAGGTGACGGTGAGGCTGCGTTCCACGGGCCAGGCGGTGCGTTTGTTCGATCCGTTCGTTCCGCGGGCCGTCTTCGAGATGGCGACGATGGCTGTTCGTGCATCGGCTGTTCCGCTCCTCGCAGTAGCGCCCGCGGGGACTTTGCTGCAGGATCGGCGGCGGCTAGACTCAGTGCTGACTTGACAATTCCTCGAACCGCGTCGCCCCAGGCTCCCCGAGGATTCCACCCATGACCGCGGATCTCAACAAGTACAGCCGCCGTATCACCCAGCCCAAGAGTCAAGGGGCCTCCCAAGCCATGCTCTACGGCACGGGCTTGACCGAGGCCGACATGGACAAGTCGCAGGTCGGCATCGCCGCCGTATGGTACGAAGGCAATACCTGCAACATGCACCTGAACGACTTGACGGCGCGCGTCAAGGAAGGCGTCGCGGCGGCCGGGATGGTCGGGATGCGATTCAATACCATCGGGGTCAGCGACGGGATTTCGATGGGCACCGACGGGATGAGCTACTCGCTGCAATCCCGCGATCTGATCGCCGATTCGATCGAGACGGTGATGGCGGCGCACTGGTACGACGCGCTGATCGCCCTGCCCGGCTGCGACAAGAACATACCGGGCTGCCTGATCGCGATGGCCCGACTGAATCGGCCGGCGCTCATGATCTACGGCGGCACGATCCGGGCCGGGGCGTGGGAGGGGCGGAAACTCGATATCGTGTCGGCGTTCCAGTGCTTCGGCGAGTTCGTGGCCGGCAAGATCGACGAGGCCA
>CAYUFW010000015.1:0-4845 GCA_964443915.1 uncultured Pirellulaceae bacterium | reverse complement strand
CGTCAAGCACGCGTGCCCCGGCGCCGGCGTCTGCGGCGGGATGTACACGGCCAACACGATGGCGACGGCGATCGAAGCCCTGGGGATGGCGCTGCCGTACAGTGCCTCCGCCCCGGCGGAAGACGCCGCCAAGCAGGACGAGTGCCGGCGGGCGGGCGAGACGATCCAGCGGTTGCTGGAACGGGACCTCAAACCGCGCGACATCATGACGCGGCAGGCGTTCGAGAACGCGATGGTGCTGGTCATGGCCTTGGGCGGATCGACGAACGCGGTGCTGCACCTGATCGCGATGGCACGGGCCGTCGACCTGCCGCTGACCATCGACGACTTCCAGGCCGTCAGCGATCGCGTGCCGTATCTGGCGGACCTGAAACCCAGCGGCAAGTACGTCCAGGAGGACCTGCACCGCGTCGGCGGCACGCCGGCCGTGATGAAGTACCTGCTGGAGGAAGGCTACCTGAACGGCGAGTGCCTGACCGTAACCGGCCAGACGCTGGCAGAGAATCTGGCCGCCGTGCCGGGGCTAACGCCGGGCCAGGAGATCGTGCGTCCCGTGCAGCGCCCGATCAAGCCGACGGGGCACATTCAGATCCTGAAGGGCAACCTGGCACCCGAGGGGGCTGTCGCCAAGATCACGGGGAAAGAAGGGCTGCGTTTCACCGGCCCGGCCCGCGTATTCGACTCCGAGGAGGAGATGCTGGCGGCGTTGGAAGCGGGCCGGATCGCGAAGGGCGATGTGATCGTCATCCGCTTCGAAGGTCCCAAAGGCGGGCCAGGGATGCCGGAGATGCTCACGCCGACTTCCGCCATCATGGGAGCAGGACTGGGCGCGGACGTGGCGCTGCTGACCGACGGCCGGTTCTCCGGCGGCTCCCACGGCTTCATCGTCGGGCACATCACCCCGGAAGCCCAGGAAGGCGGGCCAATCGCTTTGCTTCAAGACGGCGACCGGATCACCATCGATGCCGGACAGAACCGGATTGATGTGGCGGTCACGGAGGAGGCGTTGGCTCGGCGCCGCGCGCGGTGGACGGCTCCCCCGTACAAAGCCCAACGTGGAACGCTGTGCAAGTACATCAGGAACGTGCGGCCCGCATCGGAAGGCTGCGTCACGGACGAGTGACGACACCGCGCGAGAAATGGACTGCGCCGGGCGTAAGACGGTGGGCATCGCCTCCGATCTGGCGGCCGCAATCCTCCCTCAAGACCACGCGCTGTTCGTAGACAGTGCACAGCGCCTCATGGAAAAGAAGACGCTCGAAGCCGCTCACCGCGAGTTCACCGGACGGCCACGGGTTGGACGCGCCAGATCTCCTCGCCGTATTGCCGGATCGTCCGGTCCGAGGAAAAAGAAGTTGTCGCTGCCTACGTGCTCGCGAATCTCGATGTTCGCCCCGTCCAGCGTCTCCACCGTCACGGCCCCGTTCAAGGCGAACTTCATATTGCCCGTCCCCGACGCTTCTTTTCCCGCCAACGAGATCTGCTCGGAGATGTCCGCGGTCGGGTAAATCGTCTGCGCCATCGAGACGTTGAAGTTGGCGGGAAACACGATCTTCAGCCGCCCGCGCACGGCCGGGTCCTGATGGATCACGCCCGCCACGCTGTGCATCAGCTTGATAATGCGCTTGGCCATGAAGTAGCCCGGAGCGGCCTTCGCGCCGAACACAAAAGTTCGTGGTGCGATGACGTTCCATGCCCGCTCCCAGTCCACCTGGTGTACGTCCACCAGCAGCCGCATCAGTTCCGCGACCGCCACCACCGGGTGCGTGTCGTTCAACTGGATCGCGGCCTTGTCCGGAAGTTGGTCCCAGTCGCTGTTCTTGAGGCGGAAGCGGCGGAGGATGTCGTGCAGCGAACAGGCCACAAAGAAGTATCGCTGCTTGAGCCGCAACTCCCTGCCCTGCGGCGTGCCATCCTTGGGGTACAGCACCTTGCTGATGTTTTCGGAGAATCGTCGGGCTGGGGAAACTCCCACGGATTCCCGTACAGCAGCCATTCGTCCGGCTCCTCGACCATCGCTGGGAGCAACGATGGCTCCCGCCAACAACGCGGTTCCGGCGGCAGATGCCTGGAAGAAATCACGGCGGGACAGACTAGCGGTCCACATCATCTGACTGCCTTCCCTTTGACTGAGCCGACGATTCCTCGCTTCAGATCTTGGCAGGCCAGCAGGGCTTCGTCCACAGGGATCAGGTCCGTCAGAGGCTCGCCTCGCCGGCCCATTATGCCGCTCAGCTCGCAGCACCTACTCGGCTGCGGCCCTGCCGCCCGATGTGGAACGCTCTGGCGCATTGGCGATACTGATCCCCTGGTCAGCCGATGGCTGTGGGAGCAATCCACCCCACCCGCAGTCGTCCCCCGCGACGCCGGTGTGCCGGAAACCCGGCTCGCCGACGGCTTCTTGGCGTTTTGAATTGAGAGACGAGTTTTCGGCGCGTCGGCGTCCGGAACGTCGGCCCACTGCCGAGAATCCGCCGTGGCAGACGGGAAAATGAACGATTTCGAACTCGCCGTGACTGAGCGGTTTGCCAAGCCATCCTGGCCCACATCGATGCGGCGCGGCGGATGCTCGATTCCATCAAGCGGTTCGACATGCCGGGTTTCCAGCCCAACGAGCACTACGTCCGCGAGATGAAGCGGTACGGAATCCTGCCTGCGTCGTTCGACCCTGCCACCGATGCGGTCGATCCTTACGAGACCGACCGGCCTTACTGGGACTGGTTGTCGCGAGGATTCGCCCATCGGTTCTCGTAGCGTTGGCCGGCAAATTCCAGGCCGACGGTGCTGTCACACTCGACGACATTTGCGAGACCCTCCGCCTGTCGCGGACCACGTACTACCGGTACGTCAGGGCAAAGCGGA
The DNA here is from genome assembly GCA_964443915.1 of uncultured Pirellulaceae bacterium. Taxonomy (GTDB): domain Bacteria; phylum Planctomycetota; class Planctomycetia; order Pirellulales; family Pirellulaceae; genus Anammoximicrobium. The sequence goes on along the minus strand of CAYUFW010000015.1, from coordinate 1,983 downwards.
AAGCCGTCCGTGGTCGCCCCACCCCGTCCGGCCCACCGCCGGACGCAACTGCCGCGACCGGCGGGGCCTCCAGCTTGACGCCGGCGTCGCTCTCAGGTCCAATATGGGGTGCACAGAGCTTGACCGTATCCACGGCCGAAGAATCAGGGCGTCGAAGGTTGCCCTGGGGGAGGTTGACAGATGGCTGCTGACCGACACGCAAGACGGGGTCGCAAGACCGGTTTTACGTTAGTTGAACTGCTGGTTGTGATCGCCATTATTGGCATCCTGGTCGCGTTGCTGCTGCCCGCGATCCAGGCGGCGCGCGAAGCGTCCCGCCGGACGAAATGCTCGAACAACCTGAAGCAAATCGCCGTCGCCATGCACAATCACCACGACACCTACGGGGCTTTCCCCAATGCCTACGTGTTGAAGAACTATCCTAGCGGAACCGGCGATTGGGGACCCTTTCCGCGGCTGTTCCCGTTCATGGAGCAGAAGAGCTTACACGACACGCTCGATCCGGCGGACTACACAGGCCCAGTCCCCGCCGTCAACGCGACAACGCAACTGCCGGTGCCCACCCTGATCTGCCCCTCCGATCCGGCACCAGAGCTGAACCCGAACGGTGCGAATGACGGCAAGTGCAATTACCTGCCCAGCGCGCAGATTTGCATCAATACGACGCCGGCCGTTTCCCTGAGGATCAACTTGAAGGACATCTTGGACGGCACCAGTGCCACGTTCATGATCGGCGAACGCGACGCGATTGACGGGATCGGTGGCATCTGGATCGGACGACGGAACGGCGTTACGGACGCCCTGGTGTATGGACGCGGGGACTTGCCCCTGAACACCAAGTATGCCGGAGGCTCCGATCCCAACTGCACGCGCCATGCCTGGACGAGCATCCATCCCGGCGGCGCAAACTTCGCCTTGGCCGACGGCTCCGTTCGTTTCATCGGCGATACCATTGAAAGTCACTACGGATACACCCAGAGCTGTGCCGGTGTCGTCAATAAGGCCGATTTCTTGTACCAAAACTTGTACCGCCGGGATGACCGGAGGGCCGTGAAGGTTCCGTAGCTCGGAGGCCGCACGCGGCGTCTGGAGAAGCCGCAAGAGCATGGCACAGGCCTCCTTGCGGTGCGTCGAATGCCCGCGTTCTTCACGGTGCCTGGTCGGCCTCAGCGTCTTTTATCTCAGCCTCGGAGTGCCGTCCGTCCCCAATCGAAGGAGAGTGATCCGCGATGAGACTTTTCCACAAGATGGCGATTTGCCTGATCACGGGGAGCGTCGCCGCAGTCGTTGGCTGTGGCTCGTCCAACCAAGTATCGGTTCAAGGGCGGGTCACCTTCGACGGCCAGCCGGTCGGACCCGGCAGCATCGTTTTTCTGCCGGACGCGGGTGCCGAAGGCCCCAAAGTCGCCGCCGCGGTCGAAGACGGCAAGTACCAGATCGGACCCGAACGCGGCGCCACGCCCGGCAGCTACCGGGTGGAAATCAGCTGGTCGAAGAAAACGGGCCGGCAGATCCCTTCCGCCGATCCGGGGATGATGATGGACGAAATGCAGGAAGCGATCCCGCCGCAGTACAACACCCAGACGACGCTCCGCCAGGAACTCAAGCCCGGCCCCAACGTCCACGATTTCGACCTGAAGTCCAAGTGAATTCCCGCTTCCAGCGGCCGAAGACGAAATGAGTCAGCGGCGGGCGAGTGAATCAGCCCGCCCTCTTCGACAGGCCGGACCGCTGGAAGAGCAACTTCTTTGCCGCCGCTTTTGCTACCGACGCTCGCTGGCTTGGTCCGCCGAGAGGACACGCTGCCTGACCGTGCCGGGGAGACCCCTGAGCGGCACGCTGCAAGAGTGCGATGAACGCCACGTGCGAAGCTCGAACGGAGCCCTCCGACGCGTTGGTAGTCAGGGCCGCCGCCGAGCCGCGCCGTGCTGAGCCGAATGCGATGAGATCCACGGAAAGCCGCGTCCGGACAGGAACGGGGCT
>CAYUFW010000014.1:24962-54244 GCA_964443915.1 uncultured Pirellulaceae bacterium | reverse complement strand
TGGCTTCGCCCGTTGACCCACTGGTTCTCGACGATCTGAAGGTACACCCAGTTGCCGGAGCGTTTCTGGCGGAAGAACATGGCGGCTTCCTCGCTGGCCTCGTTGTTGCCACCATGAGATTAGCAAATACATCCACATTGTGTCAAGACTTCGTCAGTAATTCAAGTTATAGCGTGGCACCATGATTTACCGCCGCCAGCGTGCCGCACCTCGAAAACACTGGGATCTTGGGCTCTGACCTACTCGGGGTCTCGCCAAACTGTAGAAGACGGGCGTGATGCTGAGGGAAGTCACGGCCAGCGTTTCCAGGTTGCGAAACGCGTTGATGGCGTTGATCGACCAGCTCAAGGCCATCAAGGACGTCAGCGTCTCGCTGGATGCGGCTTTGTCGTGGGCGTGGACTTCGTGCCTGTTGCCACCTTCCTCGTGCCAAGGGAACCACATGCGTTGCCCGTGACGGTCACGAGTGAAAAATCCGGGCAACGTTTCGAGTATTCCTACTGAGACAGCTGAGCTGAGCATGCAGGGGCGAACTGAATGCGCAGAGGCCAGGGTATCGCGTGCTGCAAGTAGACGAACATCATCAGGCCAACGACTGGCAAGGGCCGGTCTTGGATGATGCGACGGATCGTGCCGAACGCTCTGACATTGAGGGGACGCGGATATGACCACAAGGGCAGTCTTGGCCCGCAAAGTATCTTGCGAACATAGCGGTTTACAGCGTTGGTTTGCCATCCAAGCGACTTGGGATGCGATCTTCGCGAAGTTCCGGAAACTGGCGCGACAAACTGTTGGCTACTTTTCCCGTGCGAGATTACTGGCTGCCGGGCGCGCGGTCTGCAAACTGAGAGGGGAACGCGCGGGCGTTGGTCGGCGTGCGACGCAACAGTTAGCTGACCTGGAATGGGAGCATCAATTGGAACAGGCATGCGCGATCCAACAGCGACTGATACCCAAAAAGGTAACGTTGGATGGCCTGGATGTCGTAATCAGTTTTGACCCCTGCCTAGCCGTTGGAGGCGACTACGCGGACATCGTGCATATGCCTGACGGTCGGAGCCTGCTGGTCGTGGGAGATGTGTGCGGCAAGGGAATCCAAGCGGCTCTAGTCGCGATGAGTATCCACAGCATGGTTCATGTGCTCGTGTCTGAGAGGCATGGTGTCGAGGAAATTGTTCAGCGGCTTAACGACTACCTTTGCACCTACCTGCCGGAGGGCTCCTTCGTGACCCTGGCGTGTGTTGCAGTGGATTCCGTGACGGGAAAAACGGAAATGGTCCGCGCCGGACACTTGCCTGCGCTGGTGGTGGATGCCTCTGGTGAAATCCGGTCGCTGAATACGGGCGTGTCCTGGCCGTTGGGAATCGGTGACCTCGTCGTGCGACCTGAATCGGACGCCCTCCTTCCCGGTGAGCTACTTGCCTTGTTCTCGGACGGCTGGACCGATCAGGCCCGGAAGTCGGGCGGCACGTTGGGACTTGCTGGCTTGGCACGGTACTTGAGTGAGGTGTGCGACGAAACACACGGCATTTCGCTCGAACGGATCCTGGATGAACTCAAGGCTCGTCTGGACAGCGTTCGTGGATCGGAGCTTTTCTTGGACGACCGGACGTTGCTGATGATACGCCGTTGGCCCGTTGTCTAGCTTCAAGCCGCCGTCACGTGGCGGCATCTCCGCCAGGCAACTAAGTGGCGATGGGCTGTCGGCAGACAAAGGAATCGCCACGTCTGCGGTAGCACCTGTCGAAGCCGGGACCGAATAAGTCGCATCGTCGATCCGTCCTGGCGGCGGTGCGCTGAACCAAGCAGTGGCTTTCGCGGAGATTGCGCGCCTGCGCGGCGCGCGGGGCTCCTCGCAGATTCGGCTGATCGACACGTCCGAGCCCTGTCTGCCGGTGGCCGAAGTCTGTGCTGCGCACAGGATCGAGCTTATCTCGCTTTCTCGGCATCGCGCGCCCGTTAACTTGGTTTTCTGGTCCGATTGGCGCAGTCCAGCGCGAGACGATAGGCTGGTCGTCCAGAGCCCGATCGAATGGCTCGCGTGAGGCAACGGTTCGTGTGGCTCAGTGGCTTGCGATTGGCGCAAACGACTTCGTGGCCGATACATCGACCGTCCCAATGGGCCGCGTGTTTCGAGCAGCGTAACGGGAATCACTGCCCGCCGGAATTCGAAAAATCCGGTTAGGATTCGGCGTATTAGACTTTAGGGGAGCACAATCTGTTTTTTTTGCTTCCCGCCTTAGTCTCTGGCAGTTGCGTGTCTGGCTCAAGCAGCCTAAACTATAGGCTTGATTGTACCCATGTGGCATGCGGTTTGCTTTTCAGTGAAAGATGTGCGTTATGCCTGGGTCGAGGAAACTCGCGTATCTTGCCATGGCCGTGTTATTGGCATCGGCGACGTTGCCCTCCTGTTCGAAGAGAGATTCCTCAGCGGGCGGGTCGAAGGACCAGAACGTGGCAACTGCCACGCTGCCCCGCCGGGTTGACCCGGCAGCGCCCGGCAACTCGGGCACTGTCCCCGAGCACGCACCAATTGAAGTGGGCAGGAAGCCCGTGACTGTGGCGTCTGCACCCGCTTCCGGTGCGGGTATATCCACCACGACTCGTAACCCGGCGGAATCAAGCGACGCCACGGCACCCGGCGAGGCGATGTCCGCCGAGCGGGACGTGGGTTCTGCCTCGCCCGCCGCGACGAACCTACCATCTGGAGTGGCCATACAAGAAGAGCGGCTGGCTGAGGACGAGATGCCCCACGGCGGGGCGGAGAGACTTCCGCAGGATGAGCCCTTGATGGACTGCGAGGACGAACTCCCGCAAGGCGCCTTGCGCCGTCTTGGGACCCTGCGCTGGCGACATCTTGAATCGGTGAACTCCGTCGTTTTCTCGAAGGATGGTAGCCGCGTGATTTCCGCGGGACACGACGCCGTCATTTACGTCTGGGCGGCCGAGGACGGCCAGGTTCGGTTTAGGCTGGATGGACACGCCGGGCCGGTGAACCAGTGCGTTTGTACGGGCGGCGACGGCGAGTACGTCGTGTCGGCCGGGACGGACGGGAGCCTCCGAAAGTGGAACTTGGCTGACGGCAAGCAGAAGAAGGCGTGGGGGGGTTTGGGCGAGATCACCTGTGTGGCTTGTTCGGCAGAAGACAGATTTATGGTGGCGGGAACGAGAGCTGGCCGGCTGATGGTCTGGGATGGCGATATGGCGAGGGCGCCGCAGGAGTTGGAGGCTCATGCCGGGAGTGTGCGTTGCCTGCAGTTCTCCGCTTCCGGGGACGTGATGGCATCCGGTGGCGACGATGGGATGGTACGGCTCTGGCGAACCTCCCCAGCCCTCCAGCAGGTCGGCGGGATGAAGGCTCACGCGGATCATGTCGCGGGGGTAGCTTTCAGTCCCGACGGGGGCATCCTCGCATCCGTTGGAGGCGACCAGGATCTGCGACTTTGGGAAGTCAAGGCTGTGGAAAAGCCTTGGCGCGAGTGCGACTGCCGGACGACGGGCGTTTGCGCCATCGCCTTCAGCCCGGACGGTGACATCGTAGCGGCAGGCGGGGAATCGGGTTTCGTGACCGTATGGGACGTCAAATCGGGCAAGCCGCCCGCGCAGTTTCGGGCAGACTTTGGCTGTGTCCGGGCCTTGGCGTTCTCTCCGGACGGAGCTACGCTGGCCATCGGCGGCCAGGGATGTAAGCTCCGCTTTTTGAGACGCGCAACTTGGCGTGAGACGCTCCGCACAATGGGGCACGAGCATCGCGTTGCCGGCGTCCGATTCGCGCCCGATGGGGTGACATTGGCGACCTGTGGGGACGACCACACGATCCGACTTTGGGATTGGAGAACCGGAGCGGAACGGTTCGTACTGGCGGACTTTAGGTCCTGGGTGCCGAGTTTGACGTTCTCACCACAGGGTGACATCCTGACCGGCATCGGTGGCCACTCTGACACAACGCTCCGGGTGTGGCGAGTAGACAAAGGGGAACTTGCGAAAACGATCGCAGTGGACGCCCAGTCCCTGCGTGCCGTGGCCGTCGACCCTCAGGGAGAATGGTCATTTCTGGCTGCCGACAATTCCGTTCGGTTGCTGGACGCAGCTTCGGGTCAAGTCCTGCGGACTCTTGGCGGACATTGGAAACCGGTGGTCGCGCTACTGCCCGTGTCGGGTGGACTGATTTCGGCGGGAGCGGATGGCTGTATCCGGCTGTGGGACTTGTCCATCAAAGAGAGCCCGCCTGCTCGGCCGACTACTTCGGAAGAGGGGGCGGAAGCCGACAAGGACAGCGATGGTGAGGGCGGGATTTCCGGCTCGCAGCGTGCGGCAGAGGACCCCCGAATCGCCGCCGCCGCTACTCGGCTCGAGCTGAGAGCTGACAGCCCGGTCGTCTGCGTCGCGGTCGATCGTCAGGAGGCGGATATCGCCGCGTTGCAGCAAAATGCCGTTCTGGCATCAGGGCACCGCGATCATAGTATACGCGTGTGGGACCTAAGGGGGGATGGCCGGCAGTTGGCGAAGTTGGAGGGCCACACGGGTGCCGTCACGGGTCTGCGGTTTGCTGCCGATCCCTATCGCCGCGCCTTGATTTCGTCGAGCCTGGACGGGACAGTACGTTTCTGGGCTTTGGCCTGGGGGCAGGAGATCTTGCGGTTGGCGGTTGGCGACGGCCCGGCCCTGTCGGCCGATCTGTCTCCGAAGGGCGAGGTCTTGGCTGTCGGCACGGGGCGCGGCACGGTGCTGCTTTGGGACATACATTCCCTTCACGTCGAAGGCCGGTTCCAACGGGATTGGACGTTTGCCGATGGGCGAACCGCAAGCCTGGAGTTGTTGCATGTGGGCAGGGGCATGGTGACGCTGCGCAAACCGGGGGGAAATCCCGTGGGGATTCCCGTCGAAAAGTTGGATGAAAGCAGCCGTCGGCTTTTCTTGATGGACGTTGTCAATCGATAGGAAGGCGACATGGTTCGTGCAGAAAACGCTTGTTGGTTGCTGGAGGTGCGCGACAAAGTCGCGCAGGCCCATTCGCTGGAGCCGGACGAAGTCGAACGGCTGGCCCACGGCTTCGTGATTTGCAATGTGGCGATGGACCTGGCGCGACTTGCGCGGCGTTTGCTGGCCGGCAGACCCTGGGTCTTGGTGAACAACGTCACGTACTGGCAGGTGGGGCAGTCGCTCTTGACAGCTGCGAACGATTCAGCGTCGACCCAGCGATCGACTTCGATGGCCAGAGAAATCTCGTCTCAAGGCAAATTGGAGTGCTTGGTGAACGAAGCGGCGGCGAGGGACGCAAGAACCCGCTGGGGCCGGCGGAACCCTTGGCGCGAGATCAATTTTTGGGTGGCCTGCGAAGCAGTTCTGCGGTTGCTCCCTGGGCAGAGGCAGCAATCCGTGTATGACTGGTCGAGAGGCACGTTCGCCCGGATTGTAAAGACGCGGGTGAGCCGGCCGGCTGCCTGCTGCCAGAGGAATTCGCGTGTAAGCGAAGGGTTCCGGAAGTGGTGGGTACAGACCGTTGAGACACTGTGCCAACTGTGGCAGCAGAATTCCGGGGCGGCGGTTCCGAAGGGTGGGGTCCAGTCGCTGGCGGTTGTCTTGGGGGACCGGTTGGTCGCGTCGGACTTGGTGCAACTGTTGGCGCACAAGAATATTCAACTGCGGATCTGTATCGGGCAGATCAATGGGGATTTGGAGCCCCCGGTGTCGGCTGGGTGGCTGCATCAGACGATTAGCCGGCTGTTATTCACTTCCGTGGCCCAGAGGGATTGCCTGCTAAAGGCTACGGACTGTCGACATCTGGCAAGCCTGGTTCTGTGGACGGCACAGAATCGGCTTGGAGCCGGCGTGGCAGGCAGTCCGGCCAACGATTCCCTGCTTTGGGGTTTCGTACGCAACGCCGATCAACCGACGTTGGTGCCCGCCGTCCACGTGCACAAGTTGCTGTGCGAGATTAAAGAACTGGAACGGGCTGTCCGCATGCGCAGACTTCCCGCAGATTGGGGCAGGTCGCTCCATGTGCAAGACCTGTTTTGTTCTCCGGTGCGTTGGAGGTTCCGACGCTGGCGGCAACTCGCAGCGAGTCACGGATTGTGAGATTATGCTGGATAACGCGGGCAACGGCCAAGACCCATCTAAAGAACGGGTCCGCGGATGGCTAGTCAGTCAGGTCGAGAACCTGGCGGAGAGATGTTGCGGTATGTCGTGGAATTCGAACTCGGAGGCTGGCCGGGCGATCCTGGAGTGGTTGGCGAACGACATTTGCGGAGTGCCGGTTGTGGCGGAACAGGGTTGGCTCGACAGGCTGCGGCAAGCGGTGGAACTGGGACAACAGATTTTTCTGGATTTTTGCGAAGTTTTCAGTGACTTGTACGGTTCGCTCGATGGTCGCGGGGCTCAGTGGGTGCGTCTACAGTTGGCGCGGCGTCACGGCTTCGCCGATGACCTGATCGTGGAGACGGTCCTGGATCGTATTCATGATCGGCGGGTATGGCTGATGACCAGTTTTTTCAGTAAATACCAGGGATCCTTGTTTGCTAACCGGAAGTACCGGCCCGAGCGGCTGCCCGGATACTTTCGGCGAGTGGCTCAAATCGAAAGTTATCACTGTCTCCGCGGCGTCCGAGTCACCCACGTGGATCCGGCGAGGTACGGCGAAACGCTGTCGGACATCCCGCGCCGGCAAGCAGAGGAAATCGGGAACATTCGCGACTGGGGGCAGCGTTTGGCGGAATTCTGGACGGTGAAGAATGGCTTTTCGCCTCAGCAGCAGCTGGAAGGCCTAGTCAGCGTGGGCCTGGGCTTCTTGACGGATAATCGCCTAGTCGCCGACCGATGCCGGGACCTCATGCAGGACAAACTCCCCGACTGGGAGACCCGTGGCACGCAACTGCGGCGCCGCGCCAGCCGACTGCTGGCACGCTGGGAAGATGTGCGCGAAATGCTGAAAATCACTTGGGATCCCGTCCGGCGTGACGACTTGACGCGCCAATTGTGGCGACTGGAAGATGACCGACGTCGCGTGGAACGGCAGATTCTGGACCATCCCACAACATTACGACCCAAGCCGTGGGAGGTGCAGAAGTTATTGGAGGGCGAGGTGGCGAACGTCGGTAACGCCCGCTTCCGCCGGATTTACCGCGAAATTGAAATCATGGGCGAACGAGTCGGTAACGAAGAAGCTGGCAGGCAGGCCGTGGGCAAGGACACCGCTTCCGAGGTCATACGCGGGCTGGTGGTCGATATTCGGCAGCACCTCGACCAGCGACCGCCGTCAAGTTCGGCACACGGCCTGAGCCCGCAAGAGAAGCAATTCCGGACGGCAGCCGAAAGGGGATGGTTTGACGCCGGTGCAGAATTGTGGTCGCGGATTAGCGAACAGCTCCGGATCTCTTTGCGAGATGACGCATTGCGGCCCGGATTGCAGGCCCGTCTGCAGTGGCTGTCGGATGCGGAAATGCTGTATGCGTTCGGGGTGCAGACCCGGCAGGGCGTGTTGGGGGCTTTGGGCCGCCGCCACGGCTGGCGGGTCAAGCAGTTGTTAAGGCTTCCAGGCCAGAGTGAGGAAATCCGATGAACGGCCCACCACAAAAGAATTTCGGCGGCGTGTTCCCCTACGAAGAGTTGCTCGCATTCTACCGTGGCGAGGTGCGGCCCAGTGTACGACGAGCCGAGATCGAGCGGCTCGTCCGGCATGACCCTCGCTGGAAAGCGCATTGGGAATCCATCGAGTTTCTGGACCTGGAACGAGCGGCTGCGATGCAGGATGGCCAGGATTTGCAGCAGTTCTCGCTGGAGTCCGCGAGTGAGTACTGCCGTACCGTGGCCCGCACCGAGGGTAGTCTGTTTGAACCTCTTGTGCAAGGCTTGGCAGAGAGGGACGCCACGGGGCTTGCTGGGCGGGGTGAGTGGGCGTCACACATGGACGACTGCGTGTACTGCAGACGAATGTGGCGTTTGGCTCACGCCCGCGCGGTCTCTAGGCGAACTGCCTTGCCTGAGGACGAACTTTTGCTGCGGGAGTGGCTACTGCAGGATTACTACCAGCATGCGTTGCAGGAGGTGACCGAGCAAGTGAAGGCATTGGAGACACCGCCGTTTGGTGTTTTTTTGATCTTGCTCCGGGGCGGAGACTTGGTGGGCGTGGGGAATGGTCAGCGGCACCTCTTCCATGTCGCTCCGCGAGGTGCGGTGGCGGGCTGGGACTACGATGCCCGACTGGCGCAGCGACCCCTGCCTGCGACCCTGGCGAGCAGCGGTTCCCGGACTCTGCAATTCGAACGGCAACTGAACGCCGGCCGGGGACGGCTGGAGCTTCAGTTGCGGGTGACTCCTGACCGTCAAGTGATCTGCGACGCCGAGATCATTCCACCGGGACCGGCCTCCGAGACGGCCCGGGACTTGATCCTGACCATCGACTGCCAGGGCTTGCGCATCGAGCGTGATTTGAGCGAAGGGGCGCGTCGCTGGTATCAGGCGACGCTGCCGGCGGCCGACTTCCTGGCGGGGCAGCGTCTGCGGCTGTGTGTCTACGAGGGGCCTGTGGAGGATCGTAACCGGGTGGAGGAGTTCAGTATTCGTTTCGCCCGGGAGGCGTGACGAATGCTTGGGGGACTACGGTGGGCGGGGCTGGGTGATCTCGCGGGCTGCATCGAGGAGCCGCTCGATAGCGGCCGATTCGGGCTGCAGATAAAAAGCGATCTGGGCCGCCTTGAGCGCTTGTTGGGGCTGACCGAGGTCGAGCATCTGCCGGGCATGCAGGGCGTGACGCTCGGCTAGCGCCTGGCGGATAGTGAGGTCGGTCGGATCGTGTTGGTTTGCGCACAGCAGCCATTGCACCGCTTGCGTGTACCCCTCCGGCGTATTCTTGGCAGCGGCGGCTCGGCGGTGAATGCCCTGCATGCGGCTGAGCACTTCCGCACTTTGGCTGTCGTCCAGAAAGGCTTGGTGCGACATGGCCACGGCTTCGCGCAAGCGGTCCTCCTGCAGCAGGCGTTCGGCTAGCTGCAAGGTGCGCAGGGCGGCGCTGCGGGTTTTTCCGGGTTCGGCCGGATGGCTCGCGCTGGTGCAGTCCGAGGGCGAGCCCGTCTCGGGCGGGCGGGCGGGGATTTCTGCGGAGGCTCCGGGCGGAGCGTCCTCGGGACGGACAAGTCGCAACGGGATGGTCAGGCGGGCGGCGGCCTCAGGCGGCTCGCGGGGCGGAGTCGAGAGAGGCTCGGCCCAGGAGTCGGTTTCCGCGCTGAGCGTGAGATCGCTCGCCTCGCTAGACGGGGCGGTTCGCAGCCGTGAGGCTAGGCTCGCGGCGCCGTAGGCGGCGGACCAGTCCGAGAGCCGCAAGACCGGTTTGCCGAGGCGCTCCCGCAGGACTTGGGCAAAAGCCGGATCCGCGGTGGGCCCGCCAGCCAGCAGGATCCTGGTCAGATCGCTGGCCCGCATCCGGGCCTCCGACAACGCGGCGTGGACGTCCTGCAGTGAATGGTCCACGGCTTGCCGCACTCCGTGCTTCCAGTCGCGCCGGCTGAGATGCATCTGGGCTGGACGGCCTGAGGGGAGTTCGAGGTCCACCACGACCTCGGCATGCACGGCGAACCGGTCTCGCAGGCTGGAGGCGGTAAGGCGGACGAACCGTTCCGAGCACACGAGGAGCTGCTGTTCTTCCTGCGGCAGGGACGCGCGCGTGGCCAACTGGAGGATCAACTCCTGGTCGAGACGGCGCCCGGAGAGCGTCCCGCCCGTGGCGTAGCTCAACACGTGGATGCTCTCATTGAGCGCGCTAACGACCGCGATTTCCAGGCCCGAGTAGCCGCACTGGTAGACGAGCAGATGCTCTTCCTGCTGGTCCCGCGGCCGGGCGGCCACGAGCGCCACGGAGTCGCTGACAAGGAACACGTGCAGGGCGCCCGCCGCGGTGGCGCAGGCATTGAGCACCTGCCGTTGACGAACCGAGAAAGAGGCGGGCACGCAGAGGGCGAGCTGCTCGACCGGACCATTCCCAGCGGCGGCGGCGGCCTGGATGCCTCGGGCGAGCAACTCTTGCATGAACGGGCGTCCGAAGGGGCCGTCCGCAGATTCGCCGAGCCGCAACTTCCATTGCAGGGACTCGCCAACAGGATCCGTTCCGCCCCAATCCGGGTGCGCCCCGGCGAGGTCGATTTCCATCTCATCGAATTGCCTGGGGACCCAAAGGGGCAGCGTCAGGCCTTCTTTGTGTGCGGCGAAGCGGCAGCCCCAGCTGCCGGCATCCACTCCCAGCCCCAAGTGATGGTTCATTTGACACTCCCACGTTTTTCCAGCAGTACCTTCGGGTCGAACTCGTATTCCTCCTGGGGATCTGGTTTTCGGGTCCCGCTGCCCTGGCGAACCAGAAGGGTTTTGAGTTCATCGGTCTGTTTGTGGACAGCGTCCGAGTCGTTGGAGCGGACCGCCCTCTGCAGATTCTGCTGACACGATTGGATCTGTTGCTGCGCGTCCGGCGTTGCCCGCTCCTTGACCAAGTCCGCCCAGTATAACAGCGTCGCGGAACCGGACTCGACGAGGTCGCTATCCAAGAGTCCAATCACTCTCTCCACTTCCCGCGTCGGCCGTTGGTCGACATCGGCCATATCTTGGGCGGCCCGGGCACGCTCGAGATGTTCCCTGATGCGGGCCGCGCGGAGCGGCTCCATGAACCCGCCGTAGCGGTCCAAGAGAATGCGCACCATGTGAATTCGGTTATCCAAGACAACGATCCAGGACGCCGGCTGGTGGGCTGTCTGGGGTTCGTCGAGTGGCGGTTCCCAGGTAAGCTCCCCGGTGAACTGCCGGTTTTCGACTCGGACGACAATCCGGACCACTCGATTGCGGTCCATGTTAAGTTCCACATTGACGGGCGTATTGGCGGCAATGCTCTCGCCAAGCGGGCATTCTATCTCCCCCTGCTTCACGCGATTGGAGCCGACATCGTCTTCGGCCTCAAACACGGGCACCCGGATCATGTTCGCGCTCATGGCATGAGGAAAAAACGTTTCGGAGACAGGGGTGATGAGAGGATAGGGCGAGTTCTTAGGGATCAAGCAGACGTAGGCGTTCTTGCGATCTCCCTGCACCGCCAGAATTCCCAGACTGCGGGCGGTGCGTTCGTGGATCTGGAGCGTCTCGGTGGCCGCCCGGGCGCTGGCCAGGCTCGCCCCGCACTTCTCACAGGTCTCGTTGGACTCCGGGTTCACGTAGTGCTCGATCACTTCTTTCTCTTGCCCCGTGGACAAAATGCGGATCTTCCTCCTTTTTTGGCCGCCGCAGTCCGGATTGGGACACTCCACTCCGCGCAGGCGGCCAGCCAGGATGGCGGCGCCTTGAGCGACGACGGTCATGGGATTGATGTCCTTGCGGATCTTCTCTCGTCCCACGAGTTCCTCCAGACGTCGACGGACGAGGGGCACTTTCGTGGATCCGCCGACGAGCAGGACCCCTGTGAGGCTGTCCGTCGTGAAGCTCCGGCTCTGCAGGGCCCGGCGAACAATATCCATGGCCCGCTGTACGTCGGGCACGATCAGCTCCTCGAACTTGGCCAGCGTTAGCGCCAGGTTGACGGAGTACACGCCCGAATCGTCGCGGTAGGCCGCGGGTTTGGTGATCTGCACCTGGTCGGCAGCAGAGAGATCGATCTTTCGCTCCTCGACCTCCTTCCGCATCAGGGCCAGAAACTCGGGGTCGCTTCGCGGATCCGGCCAGCCGCGGAGGAGGAAGTCTGCGGCGATGTGGTCGATGACCCGCTCATCAAAGTCTGCGCCGCCCAACCAGTTGTCACCATCGATCTGTTCCACATGGAACACCGGGTCCCGCGTATCGCTACGGCGCACCACGCGCAGGATCGACAGGTCAAATGTGCCGCCTCCCAGGTCAAAGACCATTAGCGTCTGACGCTCCTCGGAGTGGATCCCGAACGCGATCGCCGCGGCGGTGGGTTCGTCGATGATCTTGCGGACCCGCAGTCCGGCCTTTGCGCCGGCCTCGCGAGTGGCCTTGCGTTGCCGCTCTTCGAAGTACGCCGGCACGGTGATCACGGCCGCGTCCACCGGCCGTCTCAACTCCCGTTCAGCGCGCAGTTTCAAGGTGGCCGAGATGTCGACGGGAGTAAATGACTGGCCGCCCACCTGAATGGACATCCCTCCGTTTTCTCCTTCCACAAGGCGGAAGGGAAAAGCTTTCCGGGTCCTGACCACGTGCTCGTCGTAATACGATCGCCCCATCAGACGCTTGACGCAGAAGACGGTGTCCTGGGGAGCCGCCTGCCAGTTCCGTACGGCGGGCAACCCCACCAGGTACTCGTCCGGCAAACCCGCTTCGCTGGGTTTTTGCCAGCCGAAGACGGACGGCAGCATGCCGCCATTCTCGCCCTGCCCCAGCACTTGCGCTTCACGCCCGTTCCAGTAGGCGGCCACCGAGTTGGTGGTCCCCAAGTCAATCCCGATGCTGACCGGCTCTGCGTCCATCGTCCACGTTCCTTTCTAAGGTTCAGACCGAAATTCGTGCGTTCCCGCCGTTTCCGAAACAATCACCCGCGGGGCCCGCAGGAGTTGGGCGTGGCGGAGAAAGCCGCGGGTCTTCTGTTCGACAACTATGCCCGGGGGCAGGCCCGCTTCCGGTCGGGTGCCGGCGGCTTCGTGCCAAGCCGGGGCGAACGGCCGCCCCAGGCATTCGAGTGGCTCGGCGCCGTGGCGGGCGAGCACGGTCAGCAATTGCTGCCGCACGAGGGCCAGCGGCTGCTCCTCGTCCACTCCCGCAGCCGCGCAACAGCGATCCAAGGAATCGACCACGTCGATCACTTCCAGCAACACCTGCTGCAGTTCCTGGCGGCTGCGCTCGGCGGCTGCAGCGGCGTCAAAGAGGGCTAAGGGATCGAGGGAATGCATGTCCTCTTAAGTCCTTTCTTCGTTCAGCAATCCCATGCGAAGTTGAGCAACTCATTCAACGCCGGGACGGGCTCGTCCTCCGGGGATGACTCGCGCAGCAGGGCCAGCAGATCGCCGGCCGCCTCCGGATCGTAAACCAAGGCATCGATTAGGAGCCGCTGACTAGTGACATGCAGCTGGTCGTAAGCCTGCTGCACCGCTCCGTCCACGAGCCCCAACTCCAACAATTGGAACAAGGCGTCATCGACCTGGAGCTGCGAGGCCTGATAGCCCAAACCCGACAGCGACAGCACTTCATACGGATTGCTTCCCGGCCACGGAAACCACGGATCCAGTACCGCGGGCGGGGGCGTCGTTTCTCGTTTCATGTTCCCCGGTCCAGCTCCGGACCGTCCAGAGGTCCAGTCAGTCTTCAAACGCATAGGCCTGAAACAGCGTCTCCACCAGGGCCGAAATGTGCTCGCGGTTCAGCGCTTTCGCATTGTCCAAGGCCTGGGCAAACCTCTCCAGCAAACGCCTCTCCGGCCAACGTCCTCGCGCCTTGCCGACCTCGTCCCGAGCAAAGCGGCAGATACGGCGGGCGTCTTCCAGCTGCACCTCCTCGTCGGCGACCAACGACATGGCCATGACGTAGAGCGCGCAATTCTCGGAGCAAGGCTGCAAGCGATATGCTTGCTCCAGGTCGGCAAACGCCTCCTGGCCGAACCGCAGCCACAGCCGGCTCCTGCCACGTTCCAGATAGGCTGCCGCGAGTTGCTCCTCACTGGCGGAGTGTTTCTCGGTGCCGTTGAGTACGCGGCTGGCGATCTCCCAAAGGTCGACCCGCAAATTGCTGTCGTCCGGCGACTCCTGAGTGCGAATCTGAACCGTGGAGAAAATGTCGGCACAGGTGGAGCGCAGCCGGTTCGCCCGCGTCGCCTGGGCGATTGTGGTGCGCCACACACGTTCCAGGCGGGCAAAGTCCAAGTTTTGCAGGGTCTGACGTGCGAGTTCCAAGCCGAAATCCAATAGCTCGACATGGTCCACCGTCTCCATCGTGACCAGACGGCTGGCCTGATCCAGGAGCACATCGGCGTCATCCCGCAGGGCGAGGTGCCGGGCCACGAACTCCCGAATCCCCGCCCGCAGACGTTCGTAACTCGCCTGGGTCCACGAGCCTTCCGGCTGTGCCCAGTGGGACCAGTAGGATATCTGGCCCAGGACTTTGCTCCAGGCCCGCAGCGATTCGCTCCAGTGTTTCGCCCGGATATCCTCAGGCAACGGGCGCTCGCAATCCGTGGCCAGGGCCATTCCGGCCACGGCCAGCCGGTGCCAGAGGGGGACGATCTCTGCGCTCCGCACCGAGAGCGAGCCCAGGGCCAAGTGGGCATCCTTCCAGCGGTGCTGCAACACCAGGCAAAGCGGCCAATCTGTATCGAGCTCCTGCTGCAGCCAGGGTTCCCAAGCAGCCGGCAGTTCCGCGGGCAACCGGGCTCGCAGCCGGACCACCCGCTCCCGGTCGACAGCCTGCACGGCCAGCGCTTGGATCACGTCGGCATGCTCCCACCCCTGGCAGGTGACGCGAACTCCAGCCTCGACCTGCTCCAGCAGTTCGTCTACCTGGCGGGCGACCCGCCAACGCGTTCGAAGCGGATCGCATTCTGTCTGCCACCAGCGCTGCAAGAGGCCTCGCCGCCAGGCCGCGGCGGAATCCGCCGCAGGCGCATTGCTGGTGGCCTTCAAGGCCGCCTCGTAGAGCGGGACGACGTCGAGTTCGAATCGCTGACAGGCCTCGCTCCACCGCCGGGCCAGAGCGGCTTCCTGGGCGACGGCCAGCTTCTCCTGCAGCGCCAGGCACGTTTCCACGAGGCGCAGGTCCTCGCCGAACAGGGGTTGCACTTCGTGCGCCCGCTGCAGCGCCCGCCGGGCCTCCGTCCATTGAAAAAGGTGCATCGGGCGGCGAGCCTCGGCGGCGAGTCGGGCCGCCTCCAGTTCTTGCCGCCTTAACTCCAGGACCTGAGACAGATGCGAGAACCGCTGCGGAGCGTGCGCGGCCAACCATTCCAAGAGCGCCAAACCTCTACTCTGCCGCTCTAGGGCAGCCTCGTCCCAGAGGCCGCCGTCCGTCAGGTCATGATTGCCCCGGGCGTACTGCAAGTGCAGCCAAGCGTCCCGCCGCAGTTCGCGCCACAGGAGTTCCGTGTTCTCGCCGTCCGCCTCCGCTTCGCAAGCAGCCTGGAAACAGCGAATGGCGTCGGCCCATTGCTGACTGCCCTCATGCTCCAGTCCCCGTTCAAGCGGTTCTCGCAAAGGCCGCTCCACGGTGGCGCGGGCTTCCTCGCAAGTGGGACCGGCCAGCGCATCGCAGTGGCTGAGCAGGTGGCACAGGTCCCTCGCCAGACCTTCCCGGTCGTTGGCGCGCTGACAGCGGCCCATGCGCTGCTCGGCCGCGGCGCACAACTGCTGCTCGAGGAACGCCCGCGCCCGATCGTGGGCGTCGGGCAGCGCCTGCCGTTCCCGCACGTACCTCAAGTTGGCCAGCAATTTCTCCGCCGTGGGTCCGGCAATCGCAGGATGGCCGATCCCCTCTTGCACCTCCCGCAGCAGTTCGGAAATCGGCTTGGGCTCCACGATCAACAAGGGCTGGATGGGGTCACAACTGGGATGAAGCCATAGGACCGGCAAGGGCCACTCTGAACCCAGCTCGTGCCGGCAGGCCAGCACCGCCCGGCCGATCGGAGCATTGTTCAACAGAGAGTGCAGGGTGGCATGGATGGCGACGGCAGCCCCCTGCGTGCTGACCGTCGATTGCATGCTCAAGACAGCCGGTATCCCCTGCTCCAGAAGTTCCTGGGAAATGCCGCCGAAAGCGCCCCGTGAATCGGAACGCCCCAAGTGGCAACACCCCAACACGACCAGCCGCGGCAACTCGCCCCCCGAAGTCATTGGGGGAACCAAATCCCGCGCGGCGAGCCAATCGGGTTCTCCATGAGCACCGACCAGGGCAATCCGCGGGGGACCGCCGGCCTCGTGAGGCCCCTCGGCCTCGCCGTGTGCCAGAAGGCAGACGACATCGAACCCGCGCCGCTGCTGCAACCGGCGGCGCAAGCGGTCCAGAGTATTCCAGTCGGTGGCGTGGTCCAGAACCTCCAGATCGAGCAACCCCAGAGCTTGCCAAAACCACAGCCGCTGCCGCAGTTCCTCGCACGTCTCGCGGCCGTGGACCGGCCCCAGGTTGCGCGGCTGGGCGGGCACGAGCAGCACGCGCAGCTTGGGCTGCCGCCGGGCCTGCTGCCAGCCCAGCAGGCGGGTGTTGTGGGGAATCGTCCGTGCTAGGGGCACATTCTCCTCGAAGAATACGAACCGGTTCTCGCGGGTCAGCACCTCCCAGGGAAGATTGGCCAGCGCCGCGGTGCCTTGGATCCAGACCTGCAGATCCTGCGCGGATTGATCGAAGTGCTCGTGGAGATGCGGGCCCGTGGGACCCGTCAGCACGTCGCTCCAGAGACGCTGCCCCAACTGCTCCAATTCGTGCTGCGGCTGCCTGCTGGGGATGCTGCAATCCGTGCTCGAACTGGTAGCTTTCCCCGAACCACTGGGCCAGTTGCCGAGCGTTTTGTTCGTCGAATGCGGTTTCCTCGACCCCCCCCCAGCCGCGAACATACAACACGTATCCGGCTTGACGCGTGCGCTGCACTTCGATCGTGACTCGCCTGGCGCAGCCCACTCCGCTGGCCTGCGGGACGACATTCGGCGACAAGTATGGTGCCGCCAGCGGGGATCCCGGACCAGACGCCGCATTCGCCGCAGGTTGGGAAATGGCAGAGTAGGCCGTAGACGACGCGGCGGGGAAGGTGCCGCGAGACGCCTGGGGGAGCGTCGGATCCAGCCCTTGCAGGGCGCGGATGACGTCTTTCATACTGCCCCAGCGCCGCTCCGGATCGGCCTCCAGCATCCTGCGGAACACGGCGTCCAGTTCGGAGGTGACATCCGGGCGCGATGCGCACAACGATGGTGGCGGATCTTCCCGCATCGCTCGCAACCTCTCGTACAGGTTACATCCGGCGTGGGGAGGTCGGCCGACGAGGAGAAAATACAGGCAACAGCCCAGCGAGTAGATGTCGGCCCGATGGTCCACCCGGGCCGCAGCTTCATACTGCTCCGGCGCCATGTAGCTGATCGTGCCCAGCAGCTGTCCCTCCTGCGTGACACTCGACTCCGCCTTCATCGCATCAGCCAGGGTGCGCATCTCGCGGGCCAGACCCAGGTCAAGGACCTTGACTGTTCCGCCGGGTTCCAGGAGCAGATTGGCGGGCTTGACATCCCGATGGACGATCTGGTGGGCATGGGCTTCCGCCAGCCCCGCTGCCGCTTGCAGCGTGTAGTCGACGGCCATCTTCACGTCCAAGGGGCCTCGAGTGCCCACCTCTTGAAGGTTGTCGCCTTCCAGGTATTCCATGACGAGGAAGTGGGAATCCCGGTACTTCCCCGCCGTCCAGGCCTGTACGATATTCGGATGGGAGAATTTGGCAATTATCCTGGTCTCTTTTTCGAACCGCCGGATGAGTTCGGGACTGGCGTCCAGCAACTGCTTGATGGCCACATCGCGTTCCATCGGCAGGTGCCGCGCCCTGTACAGAACTCCCATGCCTCCCTGTCCGATCCGGTCCAGCAGCAGGTAGTCCTGGGCAAA
Organism: uncultured Pirellulaceae bacterium; assembly: GCA_964443915.1. Taxonomy (GTDB): domain Bacteria; phylum Planctomycetota; class Planctomycetia; order Pirellulales; family Pirellulaceae; genus Anammoximicrobium. The sequence continues at coordinate 36,697 of CAYUFW010000014.1, read as the reverse complement.
ATAGAGTTCGGCCACACCGCCCTGGATGATGAGTTCCGCCTGAAACGGGGTCAACAAACCGTGGTCCTGCAGCCAATTGCAGAGCGGTTTCGCCTCAGCCGCCTGACCGTGAAAGGCTGCCCGCAACGCAGCCCGATCCTCGTCAGTGGCCCGGCCGACGTGCTCAAACACGCCCAGCAACTCCTCGATCTGTACAATCACGGCAGACGCTCCTTGCCGACGAAATGACGGCGCGAGAGGTCGATGCGTTCGCGGAGTGCGGAACTGTCCGGCGTCGCGTTCTGCGCGCGTTCATACCAGGCCAAGGCCGCGACGAAGTCCTTGTTCCCGAAACAGTCATCTCCTGCCTGGATGCAGCATACCGCCAACAACTCTCTGATCTCGTCCATCTGATGTTCCGCCTGGACGCCATCCTGCGCGGTGCCGACACACGATTCCGCGAACCTCAATGCCTCCTCGAAATGCTGGGCCGCCTCCGGCGCGCGTCCTTTGGCAAAAGCCTCGTTGGCGCGAAGTCTCCACAACTCCAGGCCCGCCGTCTGCCATTCCTCCAGCAGCTCGCGCTCAAACTCGGGCAGCCGACCGTCAGCTCCGGCGGCAGGCAGGTGTAGTCGCCCCTCTTCCCAATACCCCGCGGCCTGGTCAAACCGTCGCTCGCGGGCAGCGTGCAGCGTGGAAAGACTCGCTGCCCGCAGGAAATTGCGGCAGGCCCGCTCCAGGCCCGGCCGCAATTGCACGGCCCGGCGCAAAGGAGCGAGGGCGGCCTCCAGATCCCCGGCGTTGGCCAATTGAATGCCCCAGTCGGTCAGCGCCACGGCGTGCGTGCTCACCAGCGATTCGGAAGCGGGCAAGCAACCGGCGACACCGTCCAGCAGCTTCACGACGGCCTCGTAACGGCGCGCGTCACAAAGGGCTTCGGCCCTGTCGCGGAGAATGTGTGTCAGATGCTCGACCAGTGCCGCAACCGGGGGTGTGACCGCCAGCGCCTCCCGCCAATGCTCCGCCACCGTGGCTGTATCGGGCTCGACCAACCGCAAAGCGCTCTCGGCAAGAGCCAGATGGGACTGCAGCCGGATCCACTCCGCGCACTCGTGTAGGCGCTGGGAACGGTCGGGCAAATCGGCCAACCCCGGATTACGGAGGGCAAAATCCGGACATTCGTCCCGGCAGACGCTCACGGTTCTGGACGAGCCCCGCCGTCCCGTCCTAACGCACAACGGACAAACGGTCCAACGCAGTGATTCCAGAGCGCCGCGTGGATCGCCGCTCCGCAAGCGGGCCAAGGCGAAACCAGCCGAAGAAAACAACTGCCGCACGTACGACTCGGCATCGTCCTTACGTTCCGGGTCCGGCCAGGGCCAGCCCTCAGCGGCGGAGCCGGGAATCACGCCTCGGCCCAGCAGCGTCGGAAAAGGCTTCCCGGCCGAAAAACCCGCCAACCACAGCGGGCCACCGGCAACCGGCCGGGAAGTCCGGGGCAGGGCCAGGCCCCCGTCCACCAGGCAAGTCTGGCAAGCCTGCGCAGCTTGCCGTTCGCGGAGGAACATCTCACGCAGCGTCGGCTCGCCTGTCACGACGTTGGCCGCCGCGGCCACCAGCCGCTCCGCGTGCTCTTGGAGGAGCCGCCGAAATTCCTGCCAGTCCTGTTCCTCTGCCGGGCGTCCGTACACGCTGGAGCGGCTCCGGACAAAGTCGTCCTGCCAAGCCTGGTTCTCCAGCAGGAAAGCCCAGTTGGCGACGGCCAGAGTCCACATCCTGCGATCGAACTGTCTGCGCACCCCGTATACCTTCTCGGCGGTGAAGGAGGCCAGCAGGGCGATCCGATGAGCCCAGCGGGCCTCGGCCGGGTCCTCCTGCTGGGCCTCCAGCCAGCGCTGCAGCACATCCTGCCGCCCGGCGTAGGTGTGCAGTAGCCAGTCCGGCCGCCGTGCGGCTGGCCGCCGGCCCACCGCCGACAACCGGCTGGCCAGCAGCCGGCTCTCGAAATGCTGCTGCAGCCCGCGGCGGTAAGTATCGGCCGCCTCGGCCCAGTTTCCCTGGGCTTCGTGGCAGCGGCCTTGCAGCAACCAGGCTACGGGGCTGCCCTTGCCTCCAGCCAACAGCCGCTGCAGCACCGGCCGCGCCTCGTCCCAGGCGTTCAACTGCGCCAGGCAGGCCGCATAGCCCAAGGCGTCCGACGGCGAAAGCCCTCCCTCGCGATCCACTTCGGCGAAATCTCGCCGGGCGTCCGCCCAGAGGCCCACCATGACACGGGCCTTCGCCCGAATCAAGACCGCCCGCCGACGCCACGCCGCGTCCTCCAAGCAGGGAGCAAGAGCCACCTCTAGATCACGCCAGCGTCGCAAGCGAGCCAGCGCGCAAGCGCCGTAGAACCGCAAGCCCCGAGAATTGGGTTCCAGTTCCTGCCCGTGTGCGAAACACCGGTCAGCCTGGTCTGGCCTTCCCAACGCCAACTGCGAGCGCCCATACAGCAGCCATTCGTCGGCCGAAGCCGGCTGCGCCGCCGAGAATTGGCGGCAGACCCGCTCGAAGTCTCCGGCTGAGAACCACTCTCGAAGTTCCTCGACCATGGACCGCTCGCCTCGCCGCAGGGAAAATACAGTCGGAACTGTGACATGGCCCGATTCTACTGGATGGAGGAAGTGGTGAGAACCCTCCGCAGATTGCTTTTCGCGGAGCTTGCCGTGGACCGCAGAGAAAGACGCATGAGGCCGTTTGGGCGGGACGGGGAGTACGTTCCGATTGGCCAGCCGTGGTTGCCCGACGTCGTTTGGGAGCATCCTGTTTGCTGGACAATGGTTATCAAGCAGGTTATACTCCCGCTTTCGGGGACACTTGGAAGTCCAGGGGCCCTCACCTGCGGTGTTAGTATTGCGGGGGGCGCCCTGGGGCTCTCTGATGCTCATTGTCTGAAAATTGTACGTGCTGACGCGCCTCAGGGAAAAAAACGCAGAGTTTTTCTCTAAGTATAGCAGGCCAGCTTCTAAGCATAGCAGCCGGCGACAACGGGCCTAGAATACGTCTGCAGCCAAGATAAGGGGACCTTCTATGGCGGAAGCCGAACTCGTGGTGGGAATTGACTTGGGTACGACCTTCTCGGAGATTGCCTACGTGAACGACGAAGGGCGGCCGGAGATCATCAAAGTCGACAACGAACCGACGATGCCCTCGGTCGTGCTATACAACGAAGATGGTACGGTGACGGTCGGCGAAGAGGCGCTTCGTCAGGCAATCGTCAAGACCCACCGGGTCGTGCAGTGGATCAAACGCAGCATGGGCGAGGAGTTCACGCGGTTCATCCCCAAGTCCGACTCGGACATTAAGCCCCACACGGATGAAAGCGGGCAAGTCGTTACGCCGGAAGGCAAGGAATATACGCCGGAGGAAGTATCCGCGGAGATCCTCAGGAAGCTGGTTCAGGAGGCCCAGTCGTTTCTGGGCCGGCCGGTCCGAAAGGCGATTATCACCTGCCCGGCTTGGTTCACCGACAAGCCGCGCAAGGCCACGGAGAAGGCCGGCGAACTGGCCGGATTGGAAGTGCTGAGGATCGTCAACGAGCCGACTGCAGCGGCCGTGTATTACGGGCTGGACAAGTTGGAAGACGGCCAAATTGTGGCAGTCTATGACTTGGGTGGGGGCACCTTCGATTGCTCGATCATTGAATACCAGGGCGGCGAGCTGAAGCACCTTGCCAGCGACGGCAATCGGGAGTTGGGAGGTCACGACTGGACCACCACGCTCATGGAACAGGTGGCGGAGAAAATGGAGGAGCAGTTCGGCAAGAACCCGCTGCACGATCCACTGGCCAAGAAGCAGCTGTATGAAAACTGCGAACGAGCCAAACGCGCGTTCAGCGGCGTAGACCGCCAGCAAATTGCCTGTACCTTGCAGGAGCAGGCGACCGCGGTCGAAGTGACCCGGGAGGAATTCGAGCAGTGGACCGAACCGCACGTAGCCGCCACGTTGGACTACACCGAAAAGGCTGTTCAGAAAGCGAAAAAGAGCTGGTCGGACGTCAACCATCTGCTGCTGGTCGGCGGGTCGACGCGGCTACGGCGTGTGGCGGAAGCCTTGGAGCAACTGACAGGAAAGCCGCCCATCAAGACGGGGATGGAAGACACCATGGTGGCCTTGGGGGCCGCTGCGCTGACGGCCAAAGAGGTCAAAGTGGGCCATGGGCGCCGGGCCAAATTGCGGCCCGTGCGGATCCGCGAGACGACTCCGCACGCCCTCGGCGTCCTGGTGAACGCTCCGCCCGGCGGCGAGTTGCCGTTTATCAACCGGGTGATCATCGATGAAGGGATGGATATTCCTGTCGAGCGCAGCCGCGCGGACTTCAAGACGAACAGCCCTGAGTTCTTCGACGTCCCCGTCCTGCAGGGGTCGAGCCCGGACTACAGGTCCTGCGCGATTAACTACACCTACCGTTTCAAATGCCTTCCCGATACCCCGCCCGGCTCGCCAATCAAGATTACGTTTGCTTACAACGCCAGCAATCAGATCGTCGTCCAGGCCGTCGACGCCAAGCGTGGGCAGACCCTGCAGGGGGAATCGATTCCATTCACCATGCCGCAGGCCTGCAGCGCCGTCACCACGGTGGATCTGTGCTTCGTGGTCGACGCGACGGGCAGCATGGCGGGCTGCATCGACGGCGTGAAACGCGGCATCAGCGATTTTTGCAACCAGTTCACACAAAGCAACTTGAACTATCGCCTGTCGCTGGTCGAGTACCGCGATGAAAAGATCGGCGAAGCTCTAAAGACGTACGACTGGACAACCGATGTGGCCCAGTTCCGGAACTGGGTATCCGGACTCTATGCCTCAGGTGGTGGTGATGAACCCGAATCCGCGCTCGACGGGATCGTCGCCGCCTCCAGCCTGCAAGCCCGCGGCGACGCCGCCAAGGTAGTCGTGCTGATTACCGACGCGTCGTCCCATGACCCGGATCAGCAGGGCCGCACGGCGCACGACGTGGCGCGTATGCTCAGCGAACAGAAGATCAAGCTGTTCGCGATCGCGCCGCCGCTGCCCGCCTACCAAATGTTAGCCGACAAGACCGGCGGCAAGATCTCCAACTTCCGCGACTACTTCTCGGTCGGCAGCGTGGACCCCCGGGTGTTCAGCGGTGTACTTACGGATCTGGGAAGCGAAGTAGCGAACAGTTTCTTGCGCTAGTGAAGTGATTGGTAACCGAGTTTTCTTTTTGGAGAGGATGCGCTTATGTCAGCACCGAACAGCAGCGTGGCCCAGACGGCAGCGGAACTCGAAGGCGGCTGTACCGAGCGCGATCGGACGACCGCCGAACCCGATGGCCAGCCCTCAGCCACGCCGCCTCCGCCGAGCCCCGCCCCAGCCCCAGCGGTAGCTCCCTGCCTCGCGGCAGACACCGGATCGGCTGTCGATCCGGCGGCGCTGCAGCCGCTGGAGCCGTTGCAGGGGGCTCTGGATACGCTGCTGCGGCAGACCGGCGATGCGCTGAGCCGCCTTGCCCAGATCGCCGAGAATCAGAAACTGGCCGCCGACCAGTTGCGGCGGTTCGGCTCGAAAATCGAGCAGGTGGCCTCCGGGGCGGCCAGCGCCCCGTTGCGGCAGTTGGCCGAAGGAATGATTTTCTTTCGCGACCTCCTGGCCGGAATGGCGGCGAGCCGCGACCCGGACGCTTTGGGACCGGCGTCCGCCGTTTGCCAGATGTTGCTCACGCAGCTGGATCAGGTGCTGCAGGCCAGCGGCTTGGAGCAGGTTCCAGCAGAAGGTGCGCCCGATTATCAGCTCCACCGGGCCGTGCAAACGGTCGTGGCGCGGTCGGCGGAGCAAGTCGGCCGGATCGTGGGGGTGCATCGGGCCGGTTTCCGCTTAGGCGACCGCTTGCTGCGGCCCACCGAAGTGATCGTGGCCGTGGCGAGCCCGCCGCCCGAACCGATCGAGACTCGCGGATCCCCAGTCGCCGGTGCCGCGGAGGGCTAACACGCGGTGGTGGCGGTCCGTCCCCAGTTCTCAGAATAGGTCCCACGAAGATCCCAGATAACTCAACAGGAAGGGAAGGTTCGAAGCCATGAAAGTGGGTATCGACTTGGGCACAACGTTCTCCGGGGTTGCTTTTTGCGAGAAGGAGGGGGGCAATCTGGCGATCACCCAGATCGAGCTGCGCAGTTCGGATGGGAGACACCAGATTCCTTCCGTGATCTATATTCCCGCCGACGGCAAGCCCGTGGTGGGCTCCGCCGCGCTAAACATGTACGCCACCGAACCCGATCGCGTGTTCCAATGGTTCAAACGCGAGATGGGTGAGGCCGCGGCGGGCACCTCCGTAGACGGCCGGTCCTACACACCGGAAGAACTCTCGGCCGAAGTGCTCAAGGTCCTGAAAGAGGACACGGAATCCTGGCTGGATGACGAGATTACCGGAGCCGTGGTTTGCGTGCCCGCCTGGTTCGGCGACCGCCAGCGCGAGGCCACGCGGCGCGCGGTGGAAATGTCGGGCATTCCGCTGCTGCACCTGATGGCCGAACCGTCCGCCGCCGCCATCGCCGCCGCTACCGAGCGGCCTGACCAAATCGCCGACCGGGACGTCCTGGTCTACGACCTCGGCGGTGGAACGTTTGATGTCGTGCTGGTCCGCACCAAGAGCGGTACGGCCGGCAATTTGGAAGTGGACACGCTGTGCCGCGACGGCCATTTCCAACTCGGCGGGCACGACTGGGACGTGGCCTTGGCCGAGCACCTCTGCAAGCGGTGCTTCGAGCTGCACGGACACAATCCGCAAACCTCGGACGACAAACGGGAATGGCCGATGCTGCTGGAGGCGGTGGAACGCTCCAAGCGGCATTACAGTGCCGCCCGCGAGGCCGTCACTTTTCCGGTAGGCCTGCGCGGACATGCCGTGGAAGTCACGCGGGAAACGTTCAACGAGGTGACGGCCCCGTTGCTCGACCGGACCAAGACCTTCCTGGAAAACGTCCTGAAGGAAGGCCAGGAGTCCTACGGGGTGAAGTTGGACGAACTCGTCGTGATTCCCTGCGGCGGTTCCAGCAAACTGCCCGGCGTCGTGCCCATGCTGACCGCGTTGGTCGGCCACGAGCCCATTAACCTCAGGCGGAACAATCCCGAAACCATGGTGGTCCGCGGCGCTGCGTACGCGGCCTATCTGGAATCCGAGGTGAATGAGATCTTCCGGGCGGTCGGCATCGAAGCCTATCGCGGTGAAGGGCCGGCGGGCGGGGAGTTTTTCAACAAGGTGATTGTCCCCGACGGGGCCGCCGTTGACCAGAAGTTCACGGAGCGATTCGAAATCGCGGAGGATGACCCGACCGAGATGGAAGTCGTCATCTACCAGGGAGACGACGAGCAGCTGCCCAAGTGCGAGCGGATTGGCGAGGTGCTCATCACCGGCCTGCCCAAGCGCAAGGCGGGAGCCACGGTCACGGTTACCCTGTGGTACGACAGCAGCGGAATTCTTAATGGCAGTGTCCAGGACGACCAGACCAAGATCGCGGGACACGTGACCATCAAACGCTAGGCGAGGCCTCACCTTACAGCACCGCGAGCCCCCTCCGACACCGCAACGCGTGGGCCGACAGACACCGTATCTTCCCAGGTCCTTTCGCGGATGGCAAACAGTTATGGCCAAACTGAAAGAAGAGAAACTCGACCATTTCCAAGTGCTCCGTATCAAGGTGACCGACTCGGCCGCGGATATCAAGGCGAGATGGGACGAGATATCCGAGGCGGTCCTGAACGCGCAGAACTTCGGCCACACAAAAGACGAACGAGACACTGCCAAACGAATCGGCGACGTGAAGAACGAGTTGCTGAAGGACGACCGACTCAGGGAGGTCATCGCGAAGTTATTCGAACGGGCGCTGGATCCTGTCAAAGCCGTGCTGGCAATGAACGAGGGAAAGAAGGTCGCCGGTCCGGTCTACAAGGGGCTGCTAGACATCGTCACCAATCAATACCACTTCCAACCGGCTCTGGCCGACCGGCTGCTCAAACAGTACCTGCGCGACCAGGGGATGAACCCGGAAGATCCGAAGGTGACCGTGGTTGCCTCGGGCGCGGCCCAATTGGTTGACGGTCTGGTCGCGCAGCCAGGACATCAGACCGCCTTGTACCGGTCGCGCAGCCGCTGCCGGACGGGGTCAAGCTGAAGTGGAATCTCCCGGCGAAAGGGTGTGACGCGGTGCTGCTGGTCCGCAAGGAGGGGGCCGTTCCCACAACCCCGGCGGACGGCGTCACGATTCTGGGACAATCGACGCCCGTGAAGACGGATTATTTTACGGACCGGACCGCCAAATCCGGCCGCAGATACGGCTATGGCGTGTTTTCGGTTTTCGAGGGCCGGACCTCGGACGCCTGCCGGTCGTGCTTCGGCTTCCGCCAACCGCTGGCTGTATCCCACTTGCAGGCGACGTTTGATGGGCGGGCGATCGAACTTCGTTGGCAGACGCCGGCGGGCTGCAAACAGGTGCTCGTGTTTCGCGCCACGGCGGACAAGCCTGGTTTTGCCACGGACTCGGGCCACGTCAAGGTCTCCGGCGACTGTCACCTCGTGGTGGCCACCTCGAGCGTCTTGTGCCGCGACGACAGCTTCCGCGACGACGTGCACTATTATTACCATGCCATCGCCGACTACGGCGACGGAATCTTCGCCGAACCGGCGATGACGGAGGCTCAGTTCGGCCGGCCGCAACTCGTGACGGGGCTGGAGGCCCAGGCCCATCGCGACCGCGTGCTGCTGAAGTGGACCCGGCCGGCGGCCAAGTGCGACTGCCTGGACGTCGTACGCAACGACAGCCGGTCCCCCATGTCGCCCAAAGACGGAGTCATCGTCGCGGAGAGGACCACCGAAGATCATTGTGAGGACGGCAATGTCTCGCCCGGCAAGAGGTACTTCTACGGCGTGTTCTCCCATTTCCGGGATGTTGTTTCGGCCTCGTGCATGAGTTGCCGAGGGTACGTCGCACCGGAACCGGTGCGCCAGTTCAAGGTGCGCCACGACGGGCGCGCTGTGTCGCTGACCTGGGAGCGTCCGCCGGGATGCCAACGGGTGTGGGTCTTCCGTTCGCGGACGCGCGTGGATGCGTTCCCTGTGCGTGACGGCTGCCCATGTCCACCCGCCGCCGTGGAACGGATCGGCAAGGCCGAAAAATACGAGGAGAGCGAGGCCAAGGCGTGCATTGACACCACCTTTGAAAGCGGGCAGCAGTACTACTACTACGCCCTCGCCGAGCACCGCGACGGCATGTTCTCCGAGCCGGTGGACGTGATGTTCCGGTACGTCGAGTCGCGGCTGGTGGACGAACTGATCGCAGTGCCGGGCCCGGATAGCGTCGAGTTGCGCTGGAAGCTGCCGGCGGAGAAATGCGACAGTGTGGCCGTGATCGCCAACGAGAAACAGCCCCCCGCGGCGATGGAGGACGGCCTGTTGGTCTTCCGGGGCCGTAGACAAGAGTACCACGACGCCCGTCCCCCGGCTGGCCAACGCCGACACTACGCCGTGTTTTCGTTTCGTGACGGCGTGCCTTCGTCGCGTAGCCAAGTCTGTTCAGGCTATCGCATCCCGGAGGGCGTCCGGGGGTTTCGGGGAACTTTCCGGGACGCCCGCGTTCGGCTGGAGTGGGAGCCGCCCCTCGCCGGTGCCGTCGAACTGTACCGCTCCTGTGAGCCGGGGGCCATCTCGCGAACCTCCGCGGAGCTGGTCCTGCGTCCCGGCTGCCAGTGGCTCGGGACACCCAGCGCCGCGGAGTTCGCAGATGCGGACTATTTCCTGGGCGAAAAATACTGCTACTACGCGGTAGTTGACTTTGGCGACGGCGTCTACTCCGAAGTTGCCGAGACGACCGTGGAGGTGCCTTTAAGGCCGTTGCGGCCGGCGGAGCCGAAAGTCGAGTTCCAGCCAAGACGAATCGAGCTGCTCTGGGAGCCGGGCGCCGCCGATACCAACTACCACCTGTTCCGGCACGAAACCGAAAACCCGCCGGACGTCGCTTCCGCGCCCGCGTCCTGGATTGGCGGGCGGACGTGGTTTGTCGACGACCAGCTGCAATGCGGGCGGCCGTACTGGTACACCCTCGTTGCGGAACGCTTTGGGTTGCTCTCGGAGCCCGTCACGGCAGGCCCGTACACGGCCTTTGCGGAGGCCGAGCAATTCCAGGGGCAGCCGCTGCCCGGTGCGGTTCGCCTGCGTTGGAGCTTGCCCGCAGGCGTCGAACAAGCCCAGTTGGAGCGAGAACCCAACACGCACAATCCAGGTTGCACCTGGATCCTGCCTGGTGCTGCGACGCGGTTTCTGGACCGGGGGTTGCTGGGGCAGGAGCCGGTCCAGTACCGGTTGCGATTGAGGTTTGGAACGGCGTGGAGTGGCGGCGTTGTGGACAGTTGGACTCCCGCACCGCCCAGGGGGCTCGTGACCGCAGCGGCGGAAACTGGCCGGCAGCGATCCTCCTGAGGAACGCAAGTACCTGACAGCGGCTGGGGCTAGTCTGGAGAATGGCGGGGTTCGATGTTTTCACGCTTGAGGAAACTCCTGGAGCGGTTCAAGACGCTGTTCGGCGAGGGGCCGAAGGCGGAAGCGCCGATGCCCCCCGCAGTCGAACCGCCGGAGCCCCCTCCCCCGGAACCCGTCCTGCCCGTGGAAGTGAAATCCACTGCCGCGATGCTCCTCGCGAAGCTGCAGGAGATTTCCCAGCGACTCACCGCCGGTCTGGATAACATCCCCGAAATCTCCGCAGAGATTTCTCAGTTGGAACGGGTGCTTCAGGAACGAGAGGGCTGGTTGGACGAGCAGTATGCAGCCCGGCTTACGGGGCTGGCCCTTCGCGCCTTGACTGCCGAACACGTACCGGGGCGTGGGCCGCGTCTTGAGCAGGCGCTCCGCCTGTTCCGCGAATTCCGCCGCCACAGTTCTGCCGCGGTGCCGGAAGCCCATCGCTTGACCGAGCAGTTGGCCGCGAGCGGTGCGAATCAGCCCGACGCTTTGCGAGCGTATGTCGAGTACTTGGCGCCCGGCTCGGCTGCCGGCCAGACGCTGCTGGAGGATTCCGGCGAACCGAGCCAGTTCCGGATTGCCGCGGCGGACGGTATCGCGTCGGTCCTCACCGTCTATTCGACGTCGGATTCTGCGCAGCCGATTGGCGCCGCCTCGTCGGTTCCGGAGTGTGGAGCTGATCACTGCACGGTGTTGCGGGTCCTGCGCGAAGCCTGCCGACCCGGGAGACCGGACTCCCAGAGTTGGAATCGGCTCGTGGAGGACGTATGCCATTTCCCCTGGGCTTGCTTGAACCTGGTGCAGATCGCCCTCGAAAACGGCGACTACGAAATGGCCCGGCGCAAGTTTGAGTCGATCTACGGGGAGGGCGCGAAACCCGCCGAGGCCGGCTTGGCTACTCTGGCTGCCCCGCCCTTTTGTCTGTGGCCGACGGCGCAAATCGAGTTCCTGGGCGGGCTGGTTTACCGCGGCGTGCAGCGATGGAAGTCGGCTGTCTGGCACTTCGACAACTCGTTGCGGTTGGCCCCTGCCGATCCCGTTTGGGCCGGATCCGCCGCCGCCCGCGTGCTGCTGATTGAAGCGCGAATCTATGAGTTGGAGGAGCAATTGCGCGACGGGTCAGCGACCGTCGCAAGTCCGCTCGAAGTTGGCAGACGCTGGGAGGCATGGCAGACGGAACTTGTTGAATTGGGGACGGAACTGCCGCCGGACGGACTGGTACGGCGGAGCGGGACAATGGCTCCGGGAG
>CAYUFW010000014.1:18017-24952 GCA_964443915.1 uncultured Pirellulaceae bacterium | reverse complement strand
CCTTATCACGGCCTTGTTGATCCGCTTGGACCGGCGGCTCCTGATGCCGCCTCAGGTAGTCCGGCGCGTGGAGGAACTCGTCGGCGATTGGGTTTCGCACGCCGCCGCAGACGCCGGGCTGGATGAACTGCTGTTTGAGGTGGGGGGGCCGGATGCCACGAAGCGATATCACGCGGCAGGTTCCTTCGCCGACCCGATTCCAGTAGGACAGTGGCTGTTGCGTCAGGGCCAGTTGACGAAGCTCCGCGGCCTCTTGGCGACCTGGGGGAATCCGGAGACGGCCCCGGCCGTGGAAAACTCCCCTGCAGCCCTGCTGTGGGCCGCGTACCAGTTGGGAATCGGGCAACGGGAACGGGCCCAGGATGTCCTAAGCGGGCGAAATTGGGCAAAGACATCCCATTTCGATACGTTTCAGCGATTGCAGGTTGAATTCGCTATGGCCGGATGTGACAATCGGGGGGTAGCCGCGCGGCTGCAGGACCCAGCGGCGATGGTGCTGCCTGCTGCGCTCCGCAAGTTGTACGAGAACGAATTGGCACACGCATCTGAGTTGCAGGAAGGGGAAATCAACTGGCAGAGCGATATCGCGCGTTTCCACGAATTGGCCGAAGCGGCGCCCGACTGGGCACCCGCACTTGTCGCGTTGGGCTTTTGCCTGTTGGAATTGGGCCAAGACGAAGAAGCGGCTAAATCATTCGCTCGGGCTGCAGAGTTGGAGGAACTCAACCTCCGCGCCAAGCTGGGGTTAGCACTGGCGGATCCCGACGCGGCGGCTGCGGAGGGGGTGATCGGCAACTTGCTCAGCGAGGAGCCGTTTCTGCAACCCCACCTTGACTCGCTGGCCGTTCGTTTGGCTGCCGCGGGGCGTTATGATCTTGTCCAGCGGTTGCCGCCGGGGCGTCCCGGCCCCGGAAAAAAAAGGCCGGGCAAAGAGTAAGTAGGCAAGAGGGCTGTGCGTCCGCAACCGGACGCGGCGCGGACCGCCGAGCACCCGCCGAGCGATGGCCCGACGCATGCCAATCGAGAAGGCCGGAACCTATCCGCTATGGGATCGCAACTTGAACCGCTGCAAACGCTGGACCGATTCGCCCTCCAGGTGCGGGCTCTGCGCCGCTACTGGACGACGTTGCTCATGGGGACGCCGCCAGCGAAATGGGCGCCTCCGGGCCGCGATGACCGTGGGCCTGACAAACCGGCGGACTTCGTAGCGCAGTTGCTCAATCAGGCCTCGCAGCCCACCCACCCTGAGGTCGACGACGCGCTGAACACCTTTTGCGAACATGCCTTCCGATGGCTGGATGCGGCATTCGGGACGGCCGGCTCGGCGACCAACTCCCCCTCGGTTGCTGTCCGTCCGCGAGCCTGGTGCCGCTGGGTGGCGAAGACATCGCAATCGCGGACCCTGGCGGGCAAGCCGAGCGAGGCCACGCTGCTGGGCATGATGCAGGCCAACTACGTGATCACGCATGAGTTGGCGGGCAGACGTCAACTCCTCGCAGAAGATGGAGTTCCTGAGCCATCGGCGGGAACGGTGGGCAAGTGGAAGCGTCTTCAGGCGGAATGCCTGCAGCGACTGGACGGCCTGACGGACGGTTTGGACGGCAAGCCGCTGAGCACGGGCGAGATGGTCTCGCATCTGTTGGCGTTGACCGGGATTTGGTGGCTGCTGGGGGGCTTGCCCGCGGCGGCGAGCAGTAGCGCTGGTCAGTGGGACCGCCTCTGGTCGGATCTAAACCCCGCCTTGCATCCGTTCTTGGTCCGACTGGTGGCCCGCAACGAATTGGCTTTGACGGCGGTACCCGCGCTGCGCAGGGCATTTGACGAGCCGAAGACGGCAGCGAGATTTCGCCCCTGGCAGACTCCGCTCCGTCTTGTGCCGCGCGTGCAAGATGTCTTGAAGCGTCTCCAGACGTTCAACACGCGACTGACCCGTGTGGCGATGGAGATGTCGAAGCAAGAGGCGCTGGCCGAGTGCCCCGCCGCGAGCCTTGCGGCCCAGGCGGCAGCGTCAGCGCCAGCCCCTGAGCCGGAGTCCCCGGCGGCCCAGCCAGCGGAGCCTGCAACGGAGCCAGCAGCACCGTCCCTGGGGAACGCCAGCGCGGCGCAGATCTCCGAACTGGTCCGGCAGATAGCGACGGGCGAGGATCGGAATGGTGCGCTGAAACCCATCTGGATAGGGCAGCAGGCGGAAGGTGAGTTGGTTCGCTTTGCCTTGGATTCGCCCTGGGATCGCGCTGAGGAGCGGGAGCATACCCGCCGGCAATTGCTGATGGAGTTGACGGCCGCGGAACGGGAACTGATGGAAAGCACGGTGGCTCCCCGCTTCGCCTTCTTGGGCCACGCGTTCACGTGGGGCCGCTTTCATTTGCCGTTGGTGGAAAACTGCGGGTTTCCTTTGTCCGCGAGCTGTTTTCACGTGACCATGTTCTGCCACAACCTGCTGGCCCGTGCGCAAGGCCAAGCCGTAGGTGAAGTCCAGGCTCGCGAGGAGCGGGAGCGGCTGGACAAAGCAGTGCTGGCCAGCGGGGACATGTTCGCCGTGCATCAGGCACTCTGCGGACTGCGCCCCTGGCTCGGACAGCGTTACGCGCAAAGCGAAGCGGTTTCCTGGGACGAGTTGCTCGGGAAGCTCCCGGCCGAGATCCGGCAGGGTGTCCTGCTGCTGGCGGAGAAGAGTCCCCTGGCGCGGATGTGCGAGCCGGCGTTCGATGGGGCCTTGGACGAGAAGGGCATCGGCTGGCGTCAACTGGGCGACTTTCTGCACTGTCCGCAGGCGGAGCCGTTGCGGGACTTTGCCGCTGGCCGCGTGCTGGATGCCATGCGCCGGGATTTCCGCGTGCTGGAGGGCAGTCCGGGCCGCGTGTTGCAGACCTGCCTCAAGACCGAAGAACTCGGCGGGGTACAATTCGTGGCCGAGGTCCTCCAGAGTTGGCTGCAGGATGCCTTCGGCGCCTGCGATAACGCGATCCCCGGCGGCCGGATGCGGAGCGTGCCGGGCGAAGTCCAGCGGCGGCGGGAGTCGTTCGAGCGGGCGCTGGAGAGCTTCCGCGAGCGGTTTCTGGACATCCGCGTTCCTGCCACGCGTCAAGTCTTCGAGTTGTTGGTGCAGCTGCTGCAGGGAAAGGCCCGCTGGGAACGCCAGCAGACCGGAGAACGCCGCTCGATGGCGATCCTCCGCAACCGCTGGCACTCGATTCACCAAACCACGCTCCGCGGCTTGTCCTCCCGGCCCTGGCCGCATCGCGCCCAGCGGCTGTTGCGCATCTTTTGGCTCAACTTCTGCTTCCTAGCTGCCGACCATTTCGACGAACTGCCCAACGGCCTGGACACGGGGCAACCGGCCTGGGACAACCTGAGCGGGTTCGCAGCTTACTTGGTGGCGCAGTTGCGTCAGACGTTGCGACTCCAGCTGGAATCCGAGAAACGCATGCGCGGGGCCGAAGAACTGATGCTCTATGATAAGGCGACCTCGTACCTAGACGTGGCCGATGCCCGCGAGCTGGCCGTCATTCAACGCTATCTCGGCGACCCTCGGCCGGATAGGCCCGACGAGGAGCTGCACGTCTTCCGCAAGAAGCCGTTGCTGCGCGCGCTGAAGGTGCGGCGGTTCTGCCGTGAGGAGGTCGGCAGTCTGACCTGGGATGACAAGAGCGTCGAGGCGGCGGCCACGCAACACCCTTGATCTGTGGAGATTCAACATGCCTGATTTCGAAGAAGTCTGTGAGAAATCCAGTCTCGTGGTGTTGTTGGCCGATTCGGACGCCAGCGCCCAACGCTTCGTCGCGGACGAAATAAAGCGGAGAAGGGACGATCGCCCGCTCTGGAAGTGGAGCGAAGCCGAAGGTCTGCAGCCGCTCGCCCCTCCCGATGGCGGCGCTGCGGGTTTGACGGTCGGGAAGGTGGATCTGGCCGGCGCGCTGGAACGGGTCAAGAGGGCAAAATCCGGCGTGTGCCTGTTGGCGCTGGCCGCCGACAAGGTACCGGCCGGCGAGCGACTGCACGATGCACTGGCGGAGTACCTCACCGAGCCGTTGCTCACCACGGTCGTGCTGGTTTCGGCGGGCGATCGCTTGACCGCCCTGTTGGGCTCGGCGGCGAGCGCGGAGAGTTTGACGGTGGACAACCGTCGTTCGGTAGCCCCGGCCAGCGGCGTTCCCGTGAGGCGGACGGAGGCCGCGATGTTGGATCCCGAAGAAATCAAGAATTTGGCGATGTTCGACTCGCCCCGCTGGACAGAATACTTGGACCGGTTGCCGGTCCGCGTGCTCAGGCAGATCTGCGAGACCAAGGATGAGAAGGAGGGCTATCTGTACGAGGCAAGTTGCCGCCGCATACGGAAACTGTGCAAGGCCATGAAGGAGCTGTTCGTAGAGAAGGACGATCTCATCGACCTCATGGCTTGGGCCTCGGTGGCCCATTTGCCCATGTTGTTGCTGGGGACCTTTGGTACGGGCAAGTCGATGCTGGTCCGGGAGTTTTCCCGCGGCTTGGGGATCAAGCCCAAGCAGCGGCACATCGTCGAAGAGGACGACCTGATCCGCAAGCTTACCCTCTTGGCTCACCAGCAGCGGCGGGCTGCGGCCAGCGCCGACGCGGATGCTCAGCTGGAGCAGTTGCGGCGGGTGCACGAGGAGGTCTTCGGCGGCCACGAAGCCCGGCATTTCGAGTACTTGGTCACGCGTTTCACCACACCCGAGGAGTTGCTGGGGCCAGTGAACGTCGACGCCCTCTTGTCCTATGCCGTGTACCTGCGGCAAACGCATTCGCTGATGCCGCGGGCGGAAATCGTGTTCCTCGACGAGGTGTTCAAATCCAACAGCGCCATCCTGAATTCGCTCCTGTCAATCATGAACGAGCGACTTTTCTACAATGCTGGGACACCCTGGCAGGTGAACATGATCATGATGTTCGGAGCCAGCAATGAGCCGCCGCAGGAGGAGGATCTCGGCGCTTTCTTCGACCGCTTCCCCGTGCGTGCCTTGTGCGATTCGGTCAGCAACCAATCCGTTCCCAAGCTCCTGCAACATGCCTTTGCCCACGAGTTCAACTCCTTGCTTGCCGGCTCCCGGAGCGATGAGGACTGGAGGATTCTGTACGGCACGGGCGACGCGTCGGAGAAGCTCTCCAGAGCGGAAGCGGACAGGTTCGCTCTGGCAGACTTGGCCGGACTTCGCGGCCTGCGGATCGAACAAGAGGCTTGCGTCAACGATCTTCGCTTGTTGCACAAGGTCTGTCTCTACAAGTTTTGCGGCTGGCGGGTCGGACACCCGGGGTCCGGCGAGTTCATGGACAACTTCTTACTCCTGTTCCGGGAACTCCGCCATGCTTACGGAATCTCGGACCGTTCCTGCAGCCACTTCTACCGGCTGGCGCGGGCCAAGCGGTTGCTGGAGGGGCTGGAACACGAACAGCTGCTGAAAGATGACTGCCGCGTTCTCCGCTACTGCGGCAGGGATGCCGAGACCTTGCGGCGTCTGCACGCCGACATCGAAACCTATTTAGTGGGCTGACCTGAACGCCAGGGGCTTGTCTCATGACTGTCCTGAAGATCATCGAAGTGCCGGAGGAGTGGGCCGCGCATCGCGGCAAGAAACTCGCGCTCAAGGAACCCGCGTATTGTTTCGTGCCGCAGGGGTCTTCACGGCCGCTTTCCTTGCCGCCCGCGGCGGCGGCCAACGCCAGATTGGAGAGGTTCGTCGAGCAGGGAGACTACAATCTAATCGCCTTGGTGGACGGGGTGCAATTGGACGGCGTCGCCGTGGTGCGGGGGCAGGCCCATGAGCTGTCGGCCTCACACATGATCCGCATCGGCCCGCTCCTGGTGGCCTATGTTCCCGACCAGGAGCAGCAGGAGGTCTTGGAGTTCAAGGCTCGAGAAAAGCGGACTTTGATGGAATGGTGGGAGGCCGTGACGCCCCTCGCACCCAATCAGCTCTCCGGGGAGATGCTGCTGGCAGCCCAGGATCTGTGCGGCATCCGACCGCCCCTGTGCGGGAAGCGGGCGGTCGCCGAGGTGACGGGCTGGCTGCGGCAGTACCTGAGTTCGCGCGACCGCGCCAGCTTCCCGCTGGTCCTGCCGTTCTTTCTCGACCTGGCCTCGCTGATCATTCTTCCCCAGCCTCCGTTTCGACCGTTCCCGAAACCCGGCCGCCAGGGCTGGAGTCCGCTTTCCGAGCGGTACGCCAAGGTGTATCAGGCTGACCTCCTCCGCTGGCTGTCCCGGCACCCCGCGGTGAAGCACGTCCGCACGCGGTTCACCGCCAAAAGGCTGAAGCGGGAAGATGCGGCCTCCGTCGTGTGCAAGTTCATCTATCACGTCTGCTCCTGGGCCGCCAATGCATGGCTACGCCACGGGTGCCGGGGAGACGAGCAGGCCATCGTCGCGGGGCTGGCCAAAGGACAGGACCCCTCGTATGCGTATGGCCTGCAGGATCCGCTGGACGTGCGGGCTTTCCTCGCGGGCCTTAGCACGGCGCTGCGGGAGCTGAAGCTCGAGCACGTGAACGATCCGCAGGCCTTCCGGCAGATCATCGATCCGGTGGATCGGTTCAAGCTGGGCGCTAGAGTGCGTATCAAAGAGGCCTTTGACGCCGCGGGGCTCGAGCACCAACTCATGTCGGAATGCATCCGCTCGCGTCCCTTGGATCCTAAGCAGTACATCCCCGAACCCATCGATCGGCAGCCTTGGTTTCCGCAGCTGGAAAGCCGCATCTTGGGGAATCACGGCCCGGTGGACCGCATCCGCAAGACGAATCGGCTGGAGCAACTGCCGGAGGTCATCCCTCAGGACGCCGCCCTGCTGAAGGCGGCCGAACCGTCGCCCGGCCCTGCCGCTGGGCGTGCGGAAGCCGGGGCGCATGGCGTTGGGGTGCCGCCCTCGGGCGGGGAGGACGGGCGCCCCCTGCTGCTAAACCGGCTGATGCACGATGGCCTGC
>CAYUFW010000014.1:8502-18007 GCA_964443915.1 uncultured Pirellulaceae bacterium | reverse complement strand
TGGCACCGGCATTCTCACGACGCCATCGTGCCGCAGCATCGGTTCTTGATCTGCTACTTCGCGGATGTAGGGCTGTACGCCGCGGGGCAGGCTGGCGGGCTGCAGAAGTTCAGTCAGCAAGGCTTCGTCAACGCCAGGGCGACCAATGCCTCTGCCCCCTCCAGCACGCCGGGCGTGCATGCCCGCCGCCTGGTGTTTGAAATGCTGCGCGACCTCGTGGCTCACGTACACCTGCCAGCTGCCTCGGTGGACGTCCACGCACTGTTCGAGCCGTTGCACGAGCCGCGCGCACGCCGTCTCGGCCTGGCCATCACCCTGGACGAGTTGCGGCGGCGGATGGGCAAGACCGTGGTCTATGACGAAATGACCGAACTGGAAGAGCTGCTTCCGGGTTTTTTCTTTCCCCGCAACACCGCCAGCCGCGCGGCGCACGGGGACTACTTGGAATTCATCCACGAACAGTACGAGCAGAATTACGATTTCATGATGTTCGTGTTTCTGGCGCCGAAGCGGACCTTGTTCGAGTTTCCGCCGCATAACCCGCCGACGGCGCGGGCTCAGTATGGCCTGCGCGACGTGGTCCGCTTGGTGGAACTCGACCGTTCTCCCAGTTGGGTTCAGTCGGCCGCGGGGAACAGTTTCGAACAGGTCACCATGTACCCCAGTTTCCAAGTGCTCTCGGACCAGGAGCTGCGCTACCGGGTTCTGGAGGATCTGCTCGGCAAGATCCGTGAGGACTTCGGCGACTTCGCGGAACCGGAAGCCGTCTTTTGAGGAACCGCACTATGTGGATCTATTTTCCCGGCTTGCAGGCCGTGGTTTCCTTCCTGCGGTTGGCCGCGCAGCCGCATTTCAGCCGGCGGCTGCTCGATGACAGCCGCTGGTATCCGCGCGAGCGGAAGCAGATGGTGGGTGGCCGGACGAAGACCGAGTGGACGCTGTGGGCGCACCTGCCCCATGCGACGAGCGAGGATACTTCGGTCGGCGAGACGCTGAGACTGATCGGCGGTTCGGGGCGTCCCTTGGGCAAAGGGAGCGCAGGCGACGGGGAGATCCGCATCGCGGAAGCCCAGCCTGAACTTGGAGAAGGCAAGTGTCTTTCGCTGGGGGAACTGCTGCGGGCCTTTAAGCTGGGCAGCGGGGGCCGGCCAGGGCGCGGGCGGCAAGACATGCTGATCACCCTGGACGCGTCCGCCGCACCCCGTCTGGCGGAGATCTTCGAGAGCGTGCGGAAGAACCCGGATTCGCCCGCCAAGGTTTTCGAGTTGGAGCACGAGGACACGGGGGCGGGAAAACCGCTGGCCATGATCGCCCTGCCGCAGGCGGATCCCAGTATGTCATGGAGCCTCTGGTTGCATACCGAGAACCAACTCGCGGGGGCAGGCGTAGGGCCGCCCGCTGTGCGGCTGTACTACAAGCTGCCGGGGGATCTGACCGCGGAGTATTTCGTCGAGTATGGCTACGACCATCCGATCCCAGAATTGCCGGAGCTGTATCCGCTTGAAACGCGAGCCAACTACGTGTTGATCGGTATCCGCTGGGAAAGTCAGGGCGACCAGACCACTGCCTCGTCGGGAGGGATTGCGCCGGAGGTTCGCCGAGCGCGGTGGCTGGAGATCACCCCCGGTTCCGAAAGTGCTCGGCCGATCGCTCGGTTGGCCGCCGATGTGCCCGTCCACTTGGATCTGTCTGCGGACCCGGCCGTGATTGCGGCCCAGTCCTTGACGCTCCAGGAGCCGTTGAAGCTGACGGCCCGCGTGGCCACTCTGGAACTGGAACGTCGCAACACCCTGATCGGGCTGGATAAACGCATCCAGGCCGCCAAGAGCCATCTGTTCGATCTGGAGCGGCAGCGAGGCGAGTTCCTCGATCGCCAGGGCGGACGCTACTCGGTCGTCCTCCTGTTCTCGCAGCCTCAGGCCGCGGGCGCCGTCGCCCCCAGCGCTGAGTCGGGCGGCGAGGCTTGGGCACAGGAATTGGCCGCGGCCCCGCCTTTGTGTCATGGCTTCGAGATGTTTCTATTGCAGTCCCGGCGCCAGTTGGCCGACTTTGACTATGCGTTCCTGGCCGATGCGCTCGGCAACGGTCACGCCTCGCCCACCGGGGAGTCTGCGCCGGGAGGCACGCCGCCGCGGCTCGGCTGGCACGTCCTCGTTACCCACAAGCCGTTCCTGCTGCAGGACCTCAGTCTGGGCTTGGCCGACGAGTGCGGCGTCTTCATCCAGCCGCAGCATTGGCTCGATTGGTGCCCCGACGTGTTCGTCCGTCAGGATGCGCAGTTGCTGCCCGCCATCGACGACGAGTCGTTGGGCAGAGGGCTCAACGAGAGCGTGGCTAATCTGAAAGGGCATTTGGGGGCCAATGGCTTCGACTCAGACCTGGGTGGCCGCACCCTGTTTCTGCTGAGCCCTGGGGCCGGGGACGAGGCGAAGATGCAAGTCACAGTCCTGCAGGTACCGACCGGGGCGAACCTCAAATGGCAGCTGGATCCCATCAACCGGCGGCATCCGCTGCCCGAGTGGCTCGGCCGTCAGGAGGCGGCCAGGGATTACCGCGAAGTGCTGGAACAGATGCAACTGGATCTGCAGCAGCAGGTAGAGCGGGTGGGGAGAACGCTCGTAGAACGGGCGACCCAACGATTAAATCGGGCGCGGCACGAGTGGAGCGACTTCGCGCCCCAACTCGACCGGGCGGGCCGCCAAGTGCAGCTCTGCCACGACCGCCTCCGTACCCTCGAAGAGGTCGTACGGGATTTCGCGCTCAGCTGGCGCGGCTTCGTCGATCTCGTGGTGGACCTGAACTCCGGCCTGATCAAGGAAAAGCTGGAATGGCTGGCCAAGCTGGATCGGAAGAAGGAGGAGTGGGAGAAGACATTGGCCGATATCGTCCGCGGCTGCGAAGACGTCGAGAAAAGCATTAAGGACATCGAAGGCGACTTGCCCGAACATTACAGCGACGCGAAGGACAAGCACGCCAAGGCCAAAACCGCGTACGAAGACTTTGAGAAACGAGTCACGCCTGTCCTGGAACACGTCACCAGACTCTCCGCAGAGATCGGCAATTGGCTGAAGAAAGCCGTCGGCGTCACCGAGCAGGTGGAAGACAAAAACCGGGAACTCGAATCGCGTCTCGACCGCTCTCGGGAAGTGCAGAAAGCGCTGGAGGACGCGACGAAACGCCTGCAGCATCTGCTCAAGGCTTTCGAGTCCGCTCTCAAGTCCGCGGAGACGGCCTGCAAGGACCTGCTCGTCCAGGTGGAACGTCTCGACGACCTGAAACGCAAGATCGAGCAGAACGAGCGGGACTGGAAAGCGGAACATGACCGAGCGTTCGCGAAAGAGGGCGAAGTGGACCGCGCGTGCAAAGAAGCGCGGGAATCAGCCCAAAAGCTGGAAGACGAGTGGAAGCTGCGGGAGGAAAAGGCCAGGGTGGCGGTGGCCGAGGTGGACAAGGCATTCAAGCGGGTGCAGGCCGCCGCCGTTGCAGCCAGGGGGGCACTAGCCGACTTGGACGTGCTCGCGGACAAGCTCCGCCGCCGCGTGGAAGAA
This sequence comes from uncultured Pirellulaceae bacterium, assembly GCA_964443915.1. Lineage (GTDB taxonomy): Bacteria > Planctomycetota > Planctomycetia > Pirellulales > Pirellulaceae > Anammoximicrobium. The sequence goes on along the minus strand of CAYUFW010000014.1, from coordinate 14,459 downwards.
TTCGACAGCGTCGTTCAGGACATGGAGAAGCGGCGCAAAGAGATCGAGGATCTGCTCGCCCGGCTCGGCACGCAGCACGGGGCCATCGCGGCGCAGCGGAAGGCGTGGGACGCGTCCGCGAAAAAGAACGAGGAGGAGCACGGTAAACTCAAGGAGGCCATCGCCGCAGCGGAGGATGCTCTGAATCAACGCAAAGCCGAACTGACGCGGCTCGAGCAGTTGGCCTCCCAGGCCTGCGACGACCTCGATTCCAAATCGGCCGAGGTCGCACGTCGCCAAGCTGAACTTGGGCGCACCATTGTGGAAATTCAAGGCAGGCTCGATATTCTCCAAGGGGAAAACGCGACCCTGCAGAAGATCAAGGACCAGCTGGACAAGACCAATCAAGAGCTGGATGACGAGAATGTCAACAAGCAGACGCTCGAGCGAGGACTCCTCGCCGCCGCGAAGACCTTGGGCGACCATCTGAGGGAGACCCGGGAGGGTGCGGCCAAGAGGCTGGACGATCTGCGGAAAGGGCTGTTGGACACCGTGGAGATCCTGAGACAATTGGTCCGATTGGAGGAAGCCTGGCCCCCGTTGCATGATCTGCACCCGCCCTTGGCCCGCAGCCAGCCGGCGATTTCGGTGCTGGCCACGTTGAGTAACGAGCAGTGGGAATTAATCTGGAAGGAGTGAGGAACGCATTCATGGCCGCCGAAAAGAAACCGCCCAAGGCGCCGAAGCCGCCTCCCTTGAAGGCCGCAAAGCCGTCCGCAAAGGCCATCCCCGCGCCGGCCTCGGCAACCACGGATACACCGCCCGCCTCGGTCGATCCCGGGTTTGATTTTTCCAAGGAGCTTGACAAGGCCCGAGATGATTTGGGCCAACTTACGAAACTCCTCGGTGGTGGCGCCGCTCGCCTGCGGCAGATGGAGGGCTTTGCAGCCACATGCGATGAACTGGTGGTGAGTCTGACCCAGGTTGCCCGCACCCTGCCGCCCCCCAAGCCGACGCCGCCCGCCTGGATGGTCCCCGTCGTCGTCGATGAGCAAGACCTGGAGAAAGCCACGGTCTTGGCCAAGATCGGGACGAAGCTCGGGGTAAGTTCACATCCGCCCGACGTCAACGACAATGTGCCCATTGAGCGGAAAGTCAAGAAGCCTGTCCGGCTGACGCACCCCCTTCTGCCTGGGACCGGACCGTTCGACTTGATGCTCGACGTGGAAGTGACGGAGATCCGCGCGACCCGTGATCCCGCAGGAAGACTCCTCTACGTGCGGCAGTCGGTTGTCAAACCATTCCCCTATCATCACGACGCCATTCCCGCGGACGCGGAACTCACGGCGGCGCAGGCTGCCTATGTCGCAGAGGAAGAACGGCTCGCCAAGGAAGTCCGCGACCTGCAGACGTTCATCCGTGATTGGACGGCGAGAGTCGCGGCGTTGAAGAAAGAGAACGACGAGCTGACCAAGAAAGTGGATGGGATTGAGATGCAGGTCAAGCAACTGCCCAAGCCGCCGGACATCACCGGCGACCTGAGCAAGCTGCTGGAACGCGTGGCCAAGGTGCAGGAGGGCCTCAAGAAGAAGGAAGACGAAATCGCGAACTTTGATAAGAAACTGAAGGGAATTCAGGAAACCTTGTCCGAGATCTGCCCGGAAATTGGCAAGGCCCCACCCCCATCCAAAATCCGTCCGGACCCCAAAGAGGCCCTACGATGATGAGCGGAGTTCCCGAACGAGTGCGAAACGTGCGGCGTTTGGCGGTTCGCTGGCCAGCCACCGCTGTCTGGTCTCTGGTGCGTGTGGCGATCCTGCCGACGGTTGCGCTCGCCTTCTGGCTCGCAGCGACATCCGAGAAAGCCTTTTCGGACCTGTTCCAGGAGCAGGCCCATGCTAATCGTATTCCGTGGACCATTGCGATTCTGCTGGCCGTGCTGGCGGTCTCAGTACTGGTTCCAATGGGCTTACGAAAGCTGCCTCGTTCATACCGGCATTTCGTCAGGCTGCCCAGGTGGCTGCGCCGGCGCTGTCGGCGGTGGTATCGCCGCTGCCAGGCCCTGCTGGGCGTGTCTTGCGTGCTGGCCACGCTGTACGTTTGGCGCGTGGAGTTATACAACGGTGGCGTCCTCTGGCTGGTTAACGGGTTGCACAGCAGCGAAGCCCTGGCGTGGTGGTTGCTGCTTCCACTGCTGTTGGGCCTCGTCATTTCGCTCACTCGGAGTCGTGGCTTGCGGCGCGATCAGCGTCGCTGGGACTGGCTGTGCCAGGGGCTGTTGTTGGGCTTCTTTCTGGTCCTGCTGATGTACACGTTCCGCCCCTGGGGTTTCGGCCAGTTTTCTCCTTGGGTGTGTGCTGCGCTGTTCGGCCTTTGGATCTATTTTTGGGTTCGTGCTTGCTGGGCGTTCCTGTGGCCTCTGTTCGGCTTTTACGACCGGGTCACGACGGCCTTTCTTCGTCGCGACGTCCGGGCCGTGGACTATTTCCAGCTGTTAACTCGACTGCGCTCGAAATGTGTTGGGGCCAACTTCTTTACGGACGAGGGCCGTCCACGCTACTTTCTTGCCGAGCCGTTGCCCATGGGGGAGGCAGGCTTTGCCGACGCGTTGGCGGGTCTCTTGGCTTCGCGTTGTGCGCAAGTCATTGGGCTGTTGGAGAGTTGTCTTCGCGCGGAGGCCAAGCCGACAGGCGACGGACATCGGGGCCCACCATCCAAGCACGGACGGGATGCGTTGCGGAGGTGGTGGGGGAGGCAGGTGCAGCGCTGCGTGGTGACACTCGCGCGGTGGTATGCTCCGCGGCTCCCCGATTGCCTCACCCAGCGCGACCCGATCCTGGCCTCGGCGCTGGGGAATCTGGCGGCCCAATGCCGGTATGAAGCTGATGTGGCGCTGTACGGGGCCGGTGGCTCGCGGCCCACGCCGCGCGACAAGCACAAAGCCCGGCTGAATTTCATCCGCTGGCTGGCCTATACGGAGGCCAGGGCCGAGTGCCATACCTTCAGTTTACTCGGCAAACGCGCGCTGAGCCTTGCCGAGCGTGGGCAATTGGAGCAGGCGGCAGACTGGCTGGCGGAGGCCACGCGGAGATGCTACCTGCCGACTCTCTGCTCGGAGACGGCCCCCGGCAGCGAGCCCGGGGGGCCCGACAAGAAGGACTGCTTTTACTGGCTGCCGGGCGCCCATCCGCAGCGATGCGGACAGGCCGGCCAGTTCCTGGCCTACGAAATTCGTTGTCTGGAGACCTTGTGTGGACTTCCGGCCGGGGGCTCCGCAACTTGGCGGCCCACCGAATTCTTCGCGTACATCAGGGACGCAAACGACGCTCGTGAAAAGTTGCTGCGGCTCCGCCTCGCCTCGGCTATCCTCCAATACAGCGCGCTGGATGCCGTTTGTAAAGGCACCGATCCGTCGTCGATCGGTCACGTGGTTTTTGCCAACCTGGAGCAGTTGCTGGAGAGACTGCTCCGCGAACTGGTATTCCAGGCCGGCCGAGCCGCTTCGCCTGAGCTGTGTTTTGAGCTCGGTTGCCGTGAGAAATTCCTTGACGCGGCCTACTGCTGTTGGGATCACAATGTGATCATCAACCGCATTGACCGGGACCGCTCCAGCTGGGCAGCACTCCCCGACTGCGTGCCCGCGGGCACCGGTCCCTTCGTCTACGGAGAACGCCGCGATGCTTGGACGCTTGGACTGCTACTGTCGTTGCGGGCTCCCGCCCAACATCCGCCCGTCGACATTCAGTGCTACTTGGAGGCAATGTCGCAGTTTGAACGAGCGAGATTTCTGGATCTGCAGACGCTTCCGGAACTCCTTGAGGACACCTGTCGGCCAGCCATATTGCAGGACCCCAGACTACTCCAATCGCTAGAACGGATCCGCACAATCAGGAACCTGGACCCGGCACATCCCCCTCGCCCGCAACGTCCCCGTTGGCGCACCCTGCTGGCTTCGCTGAGCGGCCAGCCGTGGTTTCGCTGGCAGCCCAACCTGTTCGCCCGTCCGGTACTGCAAGTCTCAGCGCTGGTGGCCACGGCGGCACTGGGCCTGTTATTGTCGCTGTTTCCGGCCGAGCCCCAGCTGGTCGCGCCCGATTACCGTGTCGCCGGCCAGCACTTGCACTCCGTCGTGCAGACCCTGACGCCGGGCAGTGAACGCGAATCGTCCGTGTGGGCGGGCACTTTGGACGACGGCGCGCACATCAAGGCGGGCGGTGGAAACCATCACTGGTATCACCTCACCCGTGCCAATACCCGCGGCGGCCTGTTGTCGGACAATGTCGGCCGGATCGGCGTGGGGCGGGAATGGGTGGCTTACTTATGCCAAGACGGATCGGACGCCGGGTTGTGCATCAGCGATGCGCCGACCTTCTCGCCGGGGTCTCTGCCTTGGCTCTGGGGCTGGGGGCGGGGGCATTGGTGGACGTTTCGAGGCTTTGACCGCTTCGAGCAGGTGGAAGACGAGCACTTGACGGTCCTTTGCCAACCGGAGGGTTGTCCCTGGCTGTTGGCGGGTACCAACGGGCCGGGACTGGGGCGATATCACTTGGCCGAGCGCCGCTGGGAGTCCTGGACCGAGAAGCCGACCGGTGATTGGTCCGCGGAAGATGCGGACGGGCACTACGCACTCACGGAGAAGAGTGGTCATCTTCCAGAAGAACACAAGCGTATCAATGCCATCGACGCGATTCGGCTCCCGACTGGGGTCTGGCACGCTTGGGTCGGTACGGCAAACGGCCTGTCGGGTGGACCCGTCACGATGCCGCAAAGCGGTCTCAAACCTGCCTGGACGGTGATCAGTGCCCAGACGTTGCCCCGGCAGGTGACGGCCGACATTCGGCAAGTGGCGCTTCACAATCTGGAATCGGGCACCTTGGACGTGGGCTATTGCACGGCCGGTCACGGACTTGGCTCGGTCCTCGTCGAAAGCGGGCGACAGCGGCATCGCGTCCGCGTCGGTGAGACGAGAGTCGACGGGCTCAGCGACGACTCCGTTCGACGGGTCGCCTATGCTCCTCCACAAGGGCAGGATCCAGGGTTGATTTGGGTGGTCGATGAACCTCGGGGGTCGCAGCAGTGGCGGATTTCTGTATACGACGAACGCGACCACTGGTGGGCTAGCCAGAAGGCCATTCTACCGGTCCTGGCCGACTTAGCGGCCGTTGGCGCACATGCCTTTGGCGCAACCCCGAACGGCGTCAAGGGGTTCTCCTGCAATGACAAAGACCTCGCCGTGGACGTAAAGGACTTGGGGCCGAAGAACGAGGAAGCACGCCGCCTAGTGGTGGCCGGCGAGACTGGGCATCTGGCCGCGTACACGTTTTCTCACGACCCTCAAGCGGAAGGCCCCGCCATCCGCCAGTGGATTGCGGAGAAGGAACCCTTCGGGTGGCAGTCCGTGATCGGGACGCGACGGGTATCCGGCCTTGAGGCCAACAAGATCACATCCGTCGCGCCGGACACGGAGGAGAGGATCTGGTTGGGCACACAGGACACCGGGACCGTGCGCGTCAATTCCCTACGCCGGGAGATCGAGCAGCCGTTGGCGGGCGTCTCGTCGGATGGGCGGGCCGAGGATCGCAAGCATGTGCGGGACCTGACGGTGCTCCCGCAGGACGCGACTGCCGAGAAACACCGCTGGCTCGTCCAAGCCGTGGACGACGGCCGGCTGGAGGCAATCGATCCGGATGCCCCTAAAGCCTGGATCCCTCTCCTGGGCCAGAATGCCGGCGCCATGTCCCCCGACAAAGTGGTCACGATGAAAGCGTACCAAGGCGTCTTGTTCGCAGGTTCGCCGGAGATCGTCTCCTGCTACGACATGAAGACACATCGGTGGCAAGATGTTCCCTGGGGAAACGAGGACAAGCCTCTCGCCGACGGCGGCTTGGAGCAGTTGTTTGTCAGTGCGAACCGTCTGTGGGCGCGAACGAAAGAGGGTGATGGGAATTCTCTGTACGCCTTGGCCCAAGGCGGCAACG
>CAYUFW010000014.1:0-8459 GCA_964443915.1 uncultured Pirellulaceae bacterium | reverse complement strand
TACCGTTGGGAAAAAGACGAGCGTTTTGAAGGTTTCGTGGACGTGGACGGTCGGCCGGACCGCGTGTTGATCATCGACAAGAATCGCCATCTTCAAGCCGTTGATACGCTGGGCGAGGTCCACACCTTGACCAGCCCCGAGTTCCTCGCCACCGGCGTGGAAGTCCCAAGATTGGCCGCCGTTCAAGATGCCGTGTTGTACGTGACCCCGGTGGCAGGTGGAATCGGCCGTTACGACCTCGCCACGCACAAGTGGAGTGCCATCCCGCTGCCGGATGGCGTCGCCGCCGCCGCAGAGTTGCACGCCAACAAGGCCGGCCTCTGGCTGACGGACAAGACAAAGGATGCGCCCCGGCAGTTGTTCCTGAATCCGGCTCAGAATGGCGGCCAGTTGGCCGGTTGGAAGCCCCCCGTGGCGGCGGAGGTAGTCCGCGTACATTTCGGCGAAGACGACGCAGTCGTGCTCTGCCGGGATGGTCGGGTGTTGGATGTGACGCCCGGTGGCAGGGAGGAATTCGTGGGTGCCGCCTTTGATGTGCCCCTTGCCTCAGCCGGTGTCTGCGCTGCTGAGTTCGGCGGGGACTTGTTCCTCGCCGTCGGTGATCGTGTCGGGCGATATGATTTGGGGACTCACGGTTGGGCGGAAACGTCGCCGGCCGAGGGGATCAAGGTCGCCCAATTGGCCGCGACCCAGCGGTTCTTATACGCCTTGACTGCTGGTGGGGGACTGTATCGCTGGCAGGCCGGCACCCCGGATGCTTGGCAGGAATTGAAACCGTCGTTCGTCACGCCCGACGTGGTGAAAGCGGCCCACATCCCCGAGCCGCCGACGGGCTTTGCGATTACCCGCATCTTCCCGCTGGGCAACGAACTGGAACTGGTCGTCGCGGGGGCGGGCGTCTACCGTCTGCGCGACGCGGACCCGGCGGCTCCCGAGTGGATCCAGGGTCGTTCGCAGGGACTGCCCAGGGAGGCCAACATTACATGTGCCGCCGAGATCGGCGACGAATTGTACCTTGGGACCGAGCAACATGGCGTTTGGGCCTACCAGCATCTCGGTGTAACTCCGCGATTGTGGTGCTCTGTGGGTGTGGACAACTTCCAAGGGCCGATCCGCAAACTGGTTTCTGTGCCGGGAAGCAGCTCGGCGCTCGGCGTTTTGACAGATCAAGAGGCGCGCGTGCTGAAACGCGGCGCCGACGGCTCCTGGGCGGTGGCACAGCAGCAACTTGCATCCTGGCGGCCTGTGGACTTTACGGCTTCGGCCGGCAAGTTCTACCTCCTGGAGGAGGATGCGAACAAACAGCGTTTTCTCAGTGAATTCAACCTCGATGGCTCAGCATCCAAAACGCTCATCGGCTCGGGCGTGGCGCACCGAGGCGCGGCAACCCGTAGTGTGGCATTGGATCCGTCGAGCGGACGGTTGTTCCGCGCCGACGCGGACGGCAAGGTGAGCGCCTATGCGTCGGAGAGCCATAGCTGGCAGACGGCAGACGTCGACGGAGTTGGGAAAGGCCCGCGCGATCTGTTCGTGGCGGCTGGAACGCTCTGGGCCTGGGCCCCCGACCGCCAGCGGCTGTACCAACGGCAGGACCAGAAATGGGAAGCCTTGGCCGACGCCGACGGGAAACCGCTGGACCTCACGCAAGTCGCGTGGGACGAAAAGGGACTGTTGCTCCGCCATGTTTCCGGGCAGATCGATTGGCTGGATGACGCAAAGACCGTTAGAACCGTCCTGTCCAACAAAGCATGTGGCTTTGGCGGGGGCTGGAGGCAAGTCAAGTGCTTGGCGGAGCTAGGTGACTGGCTCCTGGCCGTCGTCGAAGGCCAGGGGGTCTTCGCCTATCATGTCCTGCGGCACGAATGGCGCGATCTGAATAAGGCATCGAAACCCGCGGGCGTGCTGGTCGCCGCCCAACCCCCCGCGCCGGGATCCAAGACGTTCTGCTACCTCTCGGAGAACGGCGGCGTGACGCGGATTTCGCTGGACAAGGATGAACTCCAGGTGGAGCCGCTCAAACTGCCCGAGGGCGAAACCGCCAGCCAGCTGACGAGCCACGGGAATCAAATCCTGCTGCTGACGACCAAGGGGTCAGTTTACGAGGTCCAAAACGGCGGCATCGGCCCCAACCCGCTGCGGACCCACACGCCACTCGACGAACCGCAAGTCCCCTCAATCGACGCGGCGTGCGAATGGCAGGGTCGATTGCTGCTGGCCTACACGACCGCCGGCACGCCTGCCGTGCATCGGGTGGCGAGCTACGATCCAACTCGCTCCGAGTGGACTGGCACCGCGGTTGCCGCAGGCCCCGTGATCCGTTTCCGGCAGATCGGCCCTTCTGGCAAACGCCGCCTTCTGGCCGAGGTCCGTCTGGCCGCGGCGCCCGGACAGCCCGCCCGGGCGCTGGTGGATCTGTCGGCCCCAGCGACCGCAACGGCGTGGGAGTGCGTCCGTCTCAAGGGCGATTTCTACGATCTGGCCGACGACGGCGAGAACCTCTGGGCCGTGGATCCAGAAGGACGAATTCAGCAGTTCGATCCCGCCGCCGGTGCGTTTCAGAAGACGGCGCTCTCGCAAGACGACGCCGTTTCCTTTCCTTTGAACAAGATCCACGCCTCGGGCGAAGAGATCATCGCCTTTTCTCCCGCGGGGACGCTGTGGCACTACGGGCTCAGCAGCCTGCGCTGGCGGCAGGAACTCCCTGCCCAGAAACTGGTCACCCCGTTCTTCGTCGAAGACCGGCTGGTGTGCGTGTTGGACGACCAGGGCCAACTGTATCGTTACGACGTCGCGAAGGGGGCTGGCCAATGGACAGCCGTCGCGGCCCAGCCCGGCGGGTTCGCCGACTTGAAACCGACTGCGGGAGCCACCTCGCCGGAGGCGTTGTGGTCTTTCGTCCCGGGGGAACAAACGAAAGTCCCCACCTTCCAGTTCCGGTCCACGAGCAAGGACAAACCATCGGCCATCGGATTCTCGGACGGCCGGTTTGACTTCAATCGTTACCAACGCATCGCGGTCCGCAATGGTGAGTTGTGGGTCGAAACCTGGGCTACTTTAGACGGCAATTCCATTGTGCGGCGCTACCCGATCCAGGAAGGCGTGCTGCAGAACGCTGAAATCTCAGCCGACAAGCGGTTCCAGTCAGATTCAAATCGGAACCAGCAGATGCTGCAGCCGACCTCGCCGCAGGACGTGAACGGCAACGTCTGGCGGGTGACCGGGGCCGCGGGCTCTTGCCAGATCTTCTTCAAGTTCGGCGGGAAGGAGGTGCCGGTTCGGCCCGTTGCGGCCCAAGGCAAGGTGGCTTTGGACATCGACGTTTGGTCCCAGATCCTGGCCACAGACGGGGGCTTGGTAGCGGCCGCCGAGTCCGGTTTGGTACGGTGCGGCCCGCCGCAAGCTGAGGGCGGCACATGGGATCGCCAGTCGTTCCACACGGGACGGGCGACCCGTCTGGCCGTGGATACTGGTCGGATCTATGCCGAGCTGCCCTCCGGCATCGTCGCCTCCGACGACCGTGGCCAGACCTGGATACAGGTTGCGGACGCCGCCGCGGCCAAGGCGGTGCTTGATCGTGCCGGCTCCAAGGCGCAGTCCAAGGACCAGCTCACCGCGTGGCGCCTCGTCCCCCACAACGGCGACTACCAGCTGCAACGCAACTTGAATGGCAGTTTCGTCCCCGTGACACTCGAATCGCCATGTTTCGGCTTTGACCAGCCGGTCGGGCTGGAGTTGAACCCAGAGCAGATCCGGCTCTACACGGTTGACGGGCGCGTCGTCTATCCGCGCACCGCCAACGACTGCCGGACTATCACGAGCCTGGAAGGCACCTATGCTCTGCCGCCAAACGTGACCGGCCCATTGCGTCCGCTTCGCCTGGCCAATCTCAAGGCCCCTGTGCTGGTTAAGGACGATGATCAGAACTCCGAAGTTCACGTGTACGATGGGAAGGAATGGAACTCGCTCGACGACCAGGGACGCGGCGCCGTGCTGGCGCGGGAACGGGCGATCCTCTGGTCCGGCGGCGGGTGGGACTGGCGGTCGGACGAGACCGTGCAAATGTCCTTGCCGTCAGGAATCACCCGAGTTCCGGCCGCCCAGCCCAAGGCGGATCTGGAGTCAGACGCCCAACCCCCTCACAAGCCTTCATCTAGCGATGCGCTGCAGGGACGGTTCGAGCGTTTTGTTTCGTTCTCATCTGTGGCAGCAGACCCTGCTCCGCTTGCCGCTATCGTGCCAGGACGCTTTAACTCGAACACCGGCCAATTCTCCTTCGACACGGTCTTGGGCATTCAAACCTCTGGAGATGATCTGTGGGCGGCGACCGAAGCAGGTATTCAGACGTGGCGCAAGGCGAAGCTACAGGCTGTCGAACTGGACCAAGAGCCCGCTTTCGCGAAAAGCAAGGCCGCTCGCTTTCTCCGTTCCGGCGACGGGAACTGGCACGTCATCCTCAACGGCCAGCCCAGTGTTTTTTCGTACGACAAGGTGTGGCAGAAAGCCGCAGCACCCAACCTCGTCGTCCACGCCGACGGCTACTTCTTGTCGGGCCAGACGTGGAACTTGCCCAAGCTGCGATGGGAGAAGGCTGTAGCGGACGGCTCGCGCGGAGGAGCCCAAGTTCGCTTCGCACCCAACGACAGCTTCGTCGCCATCGGCCTGGACAAGGATGGGTTATGGGACTTTGAAGACGTGCTTGGCCTGTGCCAGCTGGGTCCGGATCTGGTGCTGGGGTCGCGAGCGGGCCTGCGGCGTCTCGCTACGGGGCCCGCCGCCGTGCCGCCGCCATGTTGCATGGCGACTCGTCCAGTGAAGCGGCTGACAGCAGACGGCGAACTCGTGCATGTTCAGTACGAGGATGGCGATGAGGAGCTGCTGAGTTTCACTGGAAAGCCGGCCTCGAAACCGACGCGCGCTCTTGCCGACAAGGACCGAATCCTGCTCGATGGCGACACCTGGTCCTGTGGACGTACCGCCAACAATGCACTCATTTTCCGCCTGAAGTTGTCCGGCGGCCATTCGCTTGCCACCTTCGGTTTCGAGAAAGGGCGGTTCGATTTCGACCGGGTTGATGATGTCGGCCGAGAAGCGGGAGGAGTCGTGCTGGCGACCGATCTCGGCTTCTTCGAACGACAGGCCAGCGACGGCGGCGTCCTGACGCCGGTCGCCGGTTTGCCGGCCCGCACGCCGGAAGCCAAATCTCGCTTGTTCGCCTTTTGGCAGGGCGGGCGGCGACTGTTCTTGGAACATCCCACCGGTACGGTCTACGAATTGGGGCGGAGCGTTGAAAAAGCTGCCAAATCGGCGGCGGCGAAACTTTTTGGCCGTATCCTCGAGGCGAAGGCGGGCCAGGATGTTCTGCAACGAGACAGTGATGTGCTCGCCGCTAGCGGGCGTTGGACCGTAGTCCACACCCAGGCCGGCGATCTCCGAGACAAGGCCCGCAAGATAATCCAGGGCGTCGTCCGAATAGGGGCTGAACCTGCCGTGGTTTTTATAGTCGAGCCACGCGGCCCCGCTCTGGGTCTTAAGGGCGGCGGGCCGAAGGGCGCCCCTCCCGACCTCGGCGGATTCTCGTTCGACTACTTCCACAAAGTGCTCGTCACCGGGGCGACGAAAGATACCCCGTCGCGCCTTCTGTTGGGTTCGGAAGGGGGACTCTGGTATGGCGACGCCTCGGGGCGACTGCAGCGTCTCGACGGGCACCTGGGCGACAAATCGCCACTGCCTATTGCCGTCAAGGGACTCTGGGAGATAAGCCAGCGCGTCCTGGCTCGTGGTGAGCGGAACGGCGAGGATCGCTACTTCATCGAGAGTGCACAGGGCTGGGACGCATTAGCGCCCACAGACGCACGGGATCGAATTCGCCGGGCCGAATTGCTGATCGACGACGACAAACAAGGCTGGAGGATCGAACGCAAGGATCAGACGGAGCCGTCGGGAAGCGCACCTGCGGCGAAGTCAGCCGCCGGAAACGGCAACTGCGATTTCCGTCTGTTTTGGCAGGACGAGCCAGTATCCCTGTTGCCGGAAACTCCGCTGCGGTTTGCCCACGACTTCGTGCTTTCCGTCGCGTGGGATAAGCAAACCCTCTGGCTGGGGACCAAGGGTGGGGCCGTCCAATTCCAGTGGACCGAGGCAGGGCTGCTGGCCGCTCCCGGCAAGCACTTGTGGGTCGGGCCGTTCCTCGCCGCGAATCGCGCCGCGGCTGACAACCTCAACCTATTCTCGATCCGCACTGGCGTCGTCGAAAAGCAGGAGTGGCTGATCTGCAGAACGATGAGCGGCACAAGGGAATCGCGATTCGCGTTCGACGCGCATGACCGTGTCTGGAGGCCATTCGCCACCTCCGGTTCGGCCGCTGCAGGCGCTTCCGGCGACGAGATTTCCGTGCTCTTGGACACGCCCGGCGTCTGGACATGGCGATTGTCGGGGCCGGAGAAGGTTGATGTCGCGCTAGATCCCGCCGTCTTTCTGTTGCCAGCTGCGCCCACGGCTTATTCCTTGTTCCACGACGGCACATTCTCATTCTGGAACATCGACTTGGCCCAGGACGGCGAACCGCTGGCCTTTTGCGGCTGCCAAGACTCTCCGTCGTGGTTCGTCGCGACCGCGGGAGGAGTCTTACGGGTCTCTGTCAAGGACGGACGACTGGTACGCATCTACGCCCGGACCCAGGACGGAAAACCGTTGACTGGCGTGTCGCATGTCCGTTTCGACCGCCACAACGCACGCTGGATTGCCAGCTCAGGCACGTTGAGCGCGATCTACTGGTACGATACGAAAACCGACGCTTGGGTCACGGGCTCCGGGGATTTTCCTCCCGAAGACACGTCGGTCAACACGAAATGGCTGCTCTGGAAAGAGGAGCGGCGTGCCGAAGCATCTGTGACTTTGCCAACATCCTTGAATGAAGCATCGCAAGCGTGGTGGAAGACGAGGCTGGTGAGCGGTCTGCACGTGAAGTTGCGCAATGACGTTCGCGATGCTCCGGCTGACGAACCGTGGTTCGACGAGGGCCGCTTCCGCTTCGACGACGTCCACCAGTTCTGTTGGGCCGGATCCTGGTGGCTGGTGTCGGACGCTGGCATTCTGGCCTTGTCGGACGACGGTACCGTTTCCCGCACGCAACAGTTCCGGCCGGAGCATATCGAACTGGTGAAAAGCGTTGGCGGCGTGCCCTGCCTTCTCGTTCTCTACCCTAATGAGTCGGCCGCGGTTTGGCAGTGGGACAAGAAGCAGGGTTGGCGATGCTCAGGCAGCGACAGCGAGTTGAACCCAGAACGGCTCCGTGAAACCGCGCGCAATCACTGGTTTGTCTGCCGCCGTGAGTCGGACAGCCGTCAGATCATGAAGTTCCTGAAAGGGGATCCCTTAGAACTGACGATCGCCGGCAATTCGTTGGCGCCTCTGATGCGGCAAGGCATTTTTGCTTTCGACGAAGTCCGCGATGCCGATTTTCTAGGCGACGAACTGCTGACGGTCACGCGACTCGGACTGTGGCATTACAACTTGGCCAATCCCCACTCAGCCAGGATCCCAGTCAACGGGTTCTTGAACGCCTTAGGTTCGAGCAATCCTCCCGTGACACCGCGGCAAGATCTTTCGGGGTTTCAGCGACGCGCGCGGCCCAGCGCGGCCCCACTCGTAGTCTCGGCGGGGATGCAGGAGTTCGCCTACAGCGACGACGGCCAATGGCGGCTCCAACCCCTATCCAGCCGCAGCGACCGCATCCTGAAACATGACGGGGACAGCTGGCACCTCTATAGCCGAGGCGATCCGGCACAACTCTCCCTGGTGCATGAAAGCTGCCGCGGGAAGTCGCCGAACCGTTCCTGGCGGGCGACGGAATCGCTTGCCTGGTCCGGCAGGCTGTACGACGTGGTCGACACCGACAGTTCTCTTTGGCTGGTTCTTAATTCCGGTCTTCTTTGGGTTCGCAAGTCGACGTTTTAGGCAAAGGCTGATTCGTGATAGACTCACGGGCTTTGCCTCTGCCGTTCCGGCGAGCATGTTTCTGGGTCGCCACAAAAGCTCAATAGAACTCGGCTTCGGCTCAATCAGTAGCCCGCGAGCAGCAAACCGATCCTTAACATGGCAAGGACGACGATACATGTGGCTGTTAGTAGCTTGACAAACGGCAAGAGATGGCCGCGTGAACTCGACGCTCTCGTGAGGCGTTGGTTGCCCGTCGTAGCTCTTGGCCGCGGGCGGTACAGGACGCGAACCAACTGGCCATCGGGGGCCTGTATCTCAACTCGCTCATACTCACACAGAATCTGTTCCACAAACCGGTTCATGGGTTCTCTCCTGCTGAAGTGGAATTAGCCAGTCACCTTTACCCGCGTTTCGTCTATTTGATATACCGAGCCAAACGAAGGATTTTTCGTGATGCACGGACTTGCTGGGAACGGGAACTTAGCGGGGCGCGGTAGCAGGGTGTTGGCGGGCCGCGGTGG